>JAXDHC010000601.1:0-10554 GCA_034664705.1 Solirubrobacteraceae bacterium | reverse complement strand
TCTCAGCGCGACTTCGCCGTCGCAACAGCGACCATCGGTTGCAGCCGCGCGCGGCGCTGGGCCGGCTGCCACCGCCGACCGCCGGCGCCGAGCCGGTCGAGCTGTACGACGTTATGGAAACCTCCGCGGCCGCACCGACGTCGCCGCTCAGCGCCCGCTGCCGTCAAGCGGCCCGGGCCCGGCAAGGAGCCGGAGGCGATGGGCGACTCCAGCGGCCTCCGTGCGGCTGCGGACGTCGAGCTTGGCGAGGATGCGCGACACGTGGACGCTCGCGGTCTTCTCGGCCATGAAGAGCTCGGCGCCGATCTCGCGGTTCGTCGCGCCGCGGGCGACCAGCTCGAGCACCTGGCGCTCGCGCGGCGTCAGCCCGAACGGGTCCTCGACCGGCGGCTCTGCCTCAGGCTCCGGCGGCGGTGCGCCGTCGCCGAGATCCAGCCGCGCCCGCGCGGCCAGGCCGTCGACCTCCCGGCGCAGCCAGCCGGCGCCGAGCCGCGCGGCGGTCTCGCGCGCCGCGCGGGCCGCCGCGGCGGCGGCGTCACGGTCGCCGCCGTGGACGTGCGCCTCGGCGGCGCGGTAGCGCATCACGCCGGCCACATAGGGACGCTCCAGCGCCGCCCACGCGTCGGCGGCGACCGCGAACGCACCCGGGTCGGCCTCGCCGCGGGCGCGCTCCAGCTCGGCCTGCGCGACCAGCAGCCACGCCACCTCGAGTGGGCCGTGGTGCTCGGCGGCGGCCTCCGCCCGGGCGACGTGCATCTCGGCCTGCATGAGCGCCGATCGCTCGGCCTCGCACTCACCGAGGTCGCGGGCGCGCTGCGCGGCGTCGGCCTCCACCACCGTGCCCGCTGCGCTCACCCGCGCAAGGCGGGCGGCGTCGTCGGTGCACGTCTCGATGAGGTCCAGGGCGTCCTGGACCGCGAGCCGCGCGGCCGCGAGGTCGCCTTCCCGACGCTCGAGCTCGGCGCGCAGCGCGCCCAGCACGCCGGAGAACTGCGGCTCGGCGAGCATGTCCGCGCCCGCCTGGGCGGCCTGGTCGAGCAGGTCGCACGCCGCGGGGTGATCGCCGCGCCCGAGCGCGAGCTCCGCGCGGCGCAGCGCGACGTTGACGAGCGTGGTGCCGACGAGACGCGGGCGGACCTCGCCCAGCAGCCTGTCCGCCTGCTCCCACTCCCCCGCCTCGATCGCGAGCTCGGCGCGGAGGATCAGCACCCATTGCTGGTGCGGGCGCAGCTCGCGCTCGAAGCCCTCGTCGGCGATCTCCCGCGCCTCGCGCAGCCGCCCGGCGAGGTTCAGCGCGTCGGCGAGGTTGACGTACGCGGAGCTGAGCGCCCAGAGCGTCTGGCCCTCCTGGGCCAGCTCGAGGGCCTCGCGCAGCGCCGTGGCCCCCTCGTCGACGCTCCCGAGGCCCATGAGCGAGGTCCCGAGCGCGTTGAGCGCGCGGCCGCGCAGCTGCCGGTCGTCGAGCGCGTCGGCCACGGCGAGGGCGTCCTCTGCGGCGGCGACCGCCTTGGTGAGCTTGCCGCGGAGCATCAGGCTCCTCGCCTGCCAGTTGAGCAGCGAGCCGCGCTCGGGCGAGATCTCGCCGGCGGGCAGCAGCGACAGCGCATGATCGGCGGTCGCGATCGCCTGCTCGGCGCGGCCGAGGTGCCACTGCGCGTCCGCGACGCTCTCGAGCAGGGTCGCGGCCCGGCGCGGCTCGGCGCCCTCGTCGACGAGCGCGAGCGCCGCGCGGGCGAGGGCCTCCTGGCGCCCGGCGTCGCCGTCGAGCTGATGGTCCTCCGCCGCTCGCCGCAGGAGGGTCACCCGGTCGAGCCCGGCGACGCCGTCGGGATCGGCGACGCGATCGAAGAGCTCGAGCGCGCGCTCGAGCAGCGCCGCCGCCTGCCCGTAGGCGTGCACGCTCTCGGCGGCATCCGCGGCGCGGACCGATGCGCGCAGGGCCGCCGGCTGGTCGCCGGCCGAGCCGTAGTGATGGGCGACCCCCGCGGCGAGGTAGACGCTCAGCCCGTCGCGCTCGGTGCGCGCCTCGAGCGCTCGCGCCAGGCCCAGGTGGAGGCCGGCGCGCTCGCCGGGCAGCAGGTCGTCCAGCACGACCTCGCGCAGGAGCGCATGGCGGAACCCGTAGCGCCCGTCGGCGCGCACGTCGAGGATGTGGTTGGACACCGCCTCCCGCAGGCCCTCGTTCAGCGCGGCCGCATCGAGGCCGGTGACGTCCACGAGCAGCTCGTCGTCGAGCTGCTGGCCGACGGCCACGACCCGCAGGACCTGCTGCGCCGCCGCCGACAGCCGCTCGACGCGGACCATCAGGGCGTCGCGCAGCGTCGGAGGCAGCGCGCCGCGGCCGTCGAGGCCCGCCGCCATCAGCTCCTCCACGAACAGCGGGTGGCCCTCGGACCGGCTGAACACCCGCTCCAGAAGATCGCCGGCGGGCGGCGCTCCCAGGATGTCGGCGAGCTGCAACGCGAGCTCGGGCCGCGTCAGGGGCGGCAGCTCGATCCGGCGCGCGCGGGGGTCGCGCTCGAGCTCGGCGAGCAGCGGGCGCAGCGGGTGGCGGCGATGCAGCTCGTCCGAGCGGTAGGTCGCGACGACGAGGACGCGCTCGCGGCACAGGCTGCGGCCCAGGAACGCCATGAACGCGCGGGTCGCCCGGTCGGCCCAGTGGAGGTCCTCGATCGCCAGCAGGAGCACGGCGTCCTGTCCGAGGCGGTCGAGCAGCCACAGGAGCGCCTCGAAGAGACGGCTCTGGGCAGCCGGGTCGGCGGCGTCGGCGCCCGTGCCGCCCGCCGCCGGGCGGAGCTCCGGCATCAGCGTCGTGAGCTCGGCCCGGACGGCGGCCGGCAGCGCGTCGAGGACCGGGTCGCGCGCCCGCGCGAGGGATCGCAGCGCGCCGACCAGCGGGGCGTACGGAAGCTCTCCCTCGCCGAGCTCGATGCAGTCGCCGCTCAGGACGCGCACGCCGCTGGAGCGGGCGCGCGCGTGGAGCTCGGCGAGCAGGCGGGTCTTGCCGACGCCCGAGTCACCCGCGACGAAGGCGAGCGACGGGTGCTCGGCGTGCGCGTCAGAGAGCGCCGCCTCGAGCTGGGCCAGCTCCGCGGATCGCCCCACGAACGTCGAGCTGGTCACGCGCGTCGCCACTCGCCCAGTATCGCGAGAAGCGGGGACGGCGGGGCGCGCGTCGCGGCCGGACGAGGCGACGGGCGTCGGCGTCGTTGGCGGCTGCGAGGTGGAGGCTGAGGTCGGTGTGCATGTCTCTCCTTCGGCGGTTCGCGAGGTCACGACATCGATGGTGGACTGCGCGGCCGGGCGCCGCATCGGGTGCACGCAGCGACTTCACGGCGCGGATGCCTTAGTGCGCGGTGGCGAGCCCCTTACGCGCCGCCCGGCGCAGCCGTGGCCTGTGGATCCCGGCGTGGAGCAGCTGCGCTCGCGTGCGCAGCAGCGCGAGGTCGTCCGCCGTGGGCTCGAAGGGGTCCGCGACGCCGCGGCGCTCCTCCAGGGACCACGCGGCGTGCACCTTCCCGCGGGACTCGGCGACGAGGATCGTGCCCCGCAGCTCCCGCGCGCTGTCGAGCAGCGCGAGCCGGGTGAGGGTCTGGCCGTCGGCGGGAACGGCGCGGCGGATGGTGATCGCGTGGGCGGGCATGGTCTGCTCCTTCGAGGGTTCGGGACTCACGCCGCCGGCATCTCGCCGACCATGGCGTCGATCGTGCAGGCGCCCCGCGCCCGGGCCACCGAGACGCGGTGGTGCCCGTCGCGGACGGCGTAGGCGTCCCCCACGCGCACGACGGCGATGGGCGGCAGCACGGCGCCGCGGTGCTCGGCGAGCCAGACGCGCTGCCAGCGCCCGCGCGCGGCGGGGGTCGGCCGGAACCAGCGGTCGAACAACGAGGCGCGGCTGGGCTCGAGGGTGGCGGTGATCGCGCCGAGCGGAATCTCGCGGATGCCGCCCTCGACGTCGGGCCGCGAGCGCAGCTCGCGTTCGTCGTAGACCGCGAGCCGCCCGCCGTCGGCCGGCTCGCCGCGGAGCCTGCGCGTGAGCGCCGCGCGCCGGCGCGCGCGGGCTGCGCGCGCGAACGCCCGCTCGGCGTCCATGGATGCGGAGCCTGTCATCAGCATGTGCGTTCCTCGGTCGAGCATCGGGAGGACCGATGTTGGGCTGAGACCTCGTGGCGCACATCGGGCGTTCGGAGCGTGGTTCCGCGGATCCGCGCTCAGGCGGCCGGGAGGCAGGCCTTACGGCGGTCCCGCGCGCAGCGACGCGGCCGTCCGACAACCTGCCTGGGGGCCCGGCTGTGACCGTTGACGCGGACGCGCTGCCCACGCCTGTGAAGGTCTCGCGTCTGAACGTCCTAGCGCACGCGCCATCGGGAGGGGCCTCACGGCGTGGCCCCTCCCGACTCCGACGAGGCGATCTTTATCCCTCCGGCCCGGCCACACGCACTAGCGTGGGCGGGCGATGCAGGCGACCTCCGGCGGTCCCCGCGCTCGGGTCGGACGCCCGGGGACACGAGGCAGCGACCTCGAGTGCCTCCAGGCGCTCGCGGCCGCCGACGACCGTCACCACCTGCTCGGGGCGGTCAGGCGGACGTGAGACGGGCTCTGCTGCTGTGCGCGCTCGCCGCCCTCCTGGTCGGCTGCGGCGCAGCGGTGGAGGTCCACGAGCGCGACCTGGTCGTCGCGACCCCCGCGCCGGACGCCGAGCCCTCGGCGCAGCGGCCCGCGCCGCGCCCGGCGGGCCTCGCCATCGCGGTCGTCACGCACGGCCAGGCCGCGAGCGGCTTCTGGGCGATCGTCAAGAACGGCATCGACGCGGCGGCCCGCGCGGCGGACGTCACCGCGGTCTACCGGTCGCCCGACATCTACAGCGTCACGCGCATGCGACAGCTCATCGACCAGGCGGTCGCGACCCGCCCGGACGGGCTGGTCGTCTCGATCCCGAGCCCCGCGCTCGGAGGCGCGATCCGCCGGGCCGTCCGCGCCGGCATCCCGGTCATCTCCATCAACTCGGGCAGCGACGTCTTCCGCCGGCTCGGTGTGCTCGCGCATGTCGGCCAGCCCGAGGGTCGTGCCGGCGAGGCCGCCGGCCGCCGGCTGGCGGCGATGGGCGTGCGCCACGCGCTGTGCATCAACCACGAGGTCGGCAACGCCGGCACGGACGCCCGCTGCCGGGCGTTCGCCCGCGCCATCCGCGGGGCGGGCGGCACCTCGCGGCTCGTGGCCGTCGACGTGCGGGACCCGCGGGTCGGCCGGCGCCAGCTCCGGGCCGCGCTCGCCGACCGCGGCGTCGACGGCCTCCTCACCCTGAGCAGCGACGGCGCCCAGGCGGCGCTCGACGCGCTGCGCACGCGCGATCCGGCGAACCGGATCGCGTTCGGGACGTTCGACCTCTCGCCGGAGATCCTGCACGCGCTCAAGGCCGGCCGGATCGCGTTCGCGATCGACCAGCAGGCCTACCTCCAGGGCTACGTCCCGATCCTGCTGCTGAGCCAGTTCGCCCGCTACGGCCTCCTGCCCGCCCGGGGCAGGGTGATCGCGACGGGGCCGCACTTCGTGACGCGCGGCACCGCCGACCAGGCGCTCCGCCTGAGCCAGCTCGGGATCCGCTGAGCGCCCATGGGCGCGGATCCGGGGCGCGCCGTGCCGGTCCGCCGGTCAGCGCGACAGCGTCACGGCGCGGCGCGGCCGGCCGCCTCGACCGCGTCGAGCACGAGCGCCCAGAAGCGCTCGACGTCCAGCTGCATCGCGACCCGCGCGTTCGGCGGCCGGCCGAGGCGGCCGTGCAGGTCGACGACGGTGGCGCCGCGCGTCCACCGGCCCTCGGTCTCGATCGCGACGAACGCGTCGACGCAGCGGATGACGTCGGGGTCGATGACAAGCGCGACCGCGCACGGATCGTGGACCGGCGGATCGCTGAGGCCGAAGACCGCGCGGTAGGTCGCGGCGAAGAACGTCATCCACTCGGCGACGACGCTCCCGAGCTCGGTGCCCATGGCGCGCAGGTGCGTGAGCACGGCGTCCGTCGCGAGCGCCTGGTGCGTGAGGTTCAGGCCGACCATCGTCACCGGCACGCCGCTCGAGAACACCACGTCGGCGGCCTCCGGGTCGACGTAGATGTTGAACTCCGCGTACGGCGTCGTGTTGCCGCGGTCGGTCGAGCCGCCCATCAGGACGATCTCGCGCAGCCGGCCCGCGGTCTCCGGGCGTCGTTGCAGCACGGTCGCGACGTTCGTGAGCGGGCCGGTGGCCACGAGCGTCACGGGGTCCGGCGACGCCTGCACGACGTCGCCGATCAGGGCGTGCGCGGGCCGGGCGTCGAGCGGGACGCCCGGCTCGGGCAGCGCCGGCCCGTCGAGCGCGCTCTCGCCGTGGACGTCGGCGGCGATCTCCAGCGGGCGGCGCAGGGGCCGGTCGGCGCCGGCGGCGATCGGCACGTCGCGGATGCCGGCCAGGGTGCAGATCCGCCGCGCGTTGCGCGTGACGTTCTGAAGCGTCCCGTTGCCGGCCACGGTCGTGATCGCGCGCAGGTCGATGCGCGGGTTGCCGGCCGCGAGCAGGATCGCGACGGCGTCGTCGTGGCCGGGGTCGCAGTCGACGACGCAGGGGACGCTCATGAGGCCCAGAGCTTCGCGGGCGGACGCGTACCGGCGTCGTGCGCCTCTCCCAGCGACCTCGGCCGCCGTAGTCTCCCCCGTGCGCCTCTCCAAACGACCTCGGCCGCCGTAGTCTCCCCCGTGCGCCTCTCCGGACGACCTCCGGCCGCCGTAGTCTCCCGTGCGCCTCTCCAGACGACCTCCGGCCGCCGTAGGCTGCCCGGCGATGCCAGACCCCGTGGAGATCCGTGACGGCGACATCGTGCTCGTGCAGCGCGTCGAGCTGTACTACGCGCGGGTGGAGCGGGCCGGCCCGCGCGACGTGGTGGTCGAGCCCCTCAACCCGCGGATCCGCGACCGGCGTGTGCGCGTCGACGAGATCCGGCAGGTCTACCGCTCGATCGGCCGGCCCGGCCCCGCGCCGACGCGCCTGCGGCCGTCGCCGCGCCAGCTGCGCCTCGACGACGACCGCCCCTGAGCTGCGCGCCGGCGCCCAGCGCCCGGGCCGCGCGCACGAGCGCCGCGTTGCCGGTCGTGCGCGCGCCGCCGGGCTCGAGGACCGTGTCCTCCAGCCCGCCCCCGGCGCAGCTCCCCGCGGATCGGCCGCGATAGGCACCAGGCTATGCGCCAGCGGCCGGAAAGCTATTTGTCCGCCTCCGAGGCCGCTGCCTAGAGTCGCCTCCCCGGCGCCGCCGGGGCCGCGCCCGACCGTCGCCCCGCGCCGGGCGCCGCGCCCGGGAGGTCCAGCCGAGAACGGAGGAGCGGTGAACGGGCACGCGGTGCGGTTCCACGAGTTCGGCGGGCCGGAGGTGCTGGTCTACGAGGAGGTCGACGTCGCCGAGCCCGGCGAGGGCGAGGTGCTGCTGCGCGTCCTCGCCTGCGCGATCAACCGGTTCGACTTCGACGTGCGCGCCGGCACGTCGCGCTTCCCCGTCCAGACCCCGCACACGCCGGGGATCGAGGTCGTCGGGCGGATCGAGGCGCTCGGCCCCGGCGTCGAGGGCGACTGGGCGGTCGGCGACCGCGTGCTCCCGGATCTCATGAGCCCGTGCGGCGAGTGCCGCTACTGCCGCAGCGGCCGGCAGTCCATCTGCATGGCCCCCGGCTTCATCAGCTTCTCCACCGGCGGCGGCTACGCCGAGCTGCTCGCCTGCCCCGAGTCGCACCTCCTCCCCGTGCCGGACGCGCTCGGCGACGTCGAGGCGGCCGCGGTCCAGATGGCGTTCGCGACGGCGTGGCACATGCTGTTCACCCAGGGCGACCTGCGCTGTGGCGAGACGGTCCTCGTGCAGTCGGTCGGCGCGGGCGTCGGCTCGGCGGCCGTCCAGCTCGCCAAGCTCGCGGGCGCGCAGGTCATCGGCACCGCGTCCTCGCCCTCGAAGCTCGAGCGGGCGGCGGAGCTCGGCCTCGACGTGGGCATCGACCACACCGCCGAGGACGTCGTCGCCCGGGTCGTCGAGGAGACGGGCGGCATGGGCGCCGACCTCGTCGTCGAGTACGTCGGCGGCCCGGCCTTCGAGACCGGCCTGAGCTCGCTGGCGAAGGGCGGGCGCGTCGTGATCTGCGGCGGCCACGCCGGCGAGGTCGTGCCCCTCGACGTCATCCCGTTCTTCCGGGCCGAGAAGCGGATCATCGGCGCTCAGTCGCACACGCGCGCCGAGACCGAGCGGGTCCTCGACCTCGCGGCCCGTGGCGCCGTGCGACCGGTGATCCATGAGACATTCCCACTCGAGGAGACGCGGGCCGCGACGGAGCTCGTGGCCCGCCGCGAGAACTTCGGAAAGGTGGTGATCGTCCCGTGATCGTCTGCGACCTCGGCGACGTCTGGCAGGTCGTGATGCAGCCCGACCACGCCGAGCTGTCCGGCCAGATCGCCGAGCAGTGGGGCAACGGCGAGCTGGCCGCGCCCCACCCGGCAAGGGGCGTACGCATCGCCAGCCGCCGTCACGACGACGGCTGGGCCGTTTGGGAGCGCGCCCCGCAGCTCGACGCGACCGGCGCCCCCGCGACGTTCTTCAAGACGCACATCCCGTCGCACCTGGCGTTCTGGCGGGCGGGCGTCGCCGCGATCACCGAGCACGACCCCTACGCCGGCCTGCTCGTCTCGATGCACGGAGCCGGCATCTACCGCGGGCGCTACGGCACGCAGCCGGAGATGAAGATGGCGCTCGCCGGCGACGTGGAGCAGCTGGTCGACGCCTTCGTCGCCGAGCAGGAGGAGGGCTACCCGCAGCGGCGCGCCGACCTCGGCGCCGACGAGGCCGAGACCTGGACGAACTACCGCTTCCTGCAGGTCTTCGACCGCCTGTCGCTGTTCTTCTGCATGAACGACCCCGAGACGAGCGCGAGCACCACCATCGGCTCGGTGCCGACCGACTACGCCGGCGGCGAGACGGCGCTGGACGCCGAGGCCGTCGCGCCGTTCCGCGTCGCGCTGGACCCCTACCCGTTCGCCGGCGAGGCCACGTTCACGCTGCGCCGGCGCCTGCTGCCCAAGGCCGACTTCGCGTCGGGCGACGCGTTCCGCGAGGCGCTGGCCGGCGTCGAGGCGCAGGACGTCGACGTCGTCATGCAGCCGTCGCGGGTCAGGAGCGGGTGACCGACGCCGTCGGGTTCCGCGGCACGCTCGGCGTCCTCCTCAGCTCGCCGAACACCGTCCTCGAGCGCGACCTCTACGCGGCCGCGCCGCCGGGCTACACGTTCCACGCCGCGCGCCTGCTGACCGGCGCGCGCCCGCTCGACACCGACGACGCGATCGCCGCGGTCCAGGCCGACCTCGCGGACGCGCTCGACACCGCCCTCGCCCAGGTCCGCTCGCTGCAGCCCGACCACGCGATCGTCGGGATGTCGCTCGCCCCGTTCGAGGGCGGGCGCGCCGGGCACGAGGCGTTCGTGCGCCGCCTCGAGGACGCCGCCGGCTGCCGGGTCAGCACGGCGGCGGGCGCGGTCGTCGCGGCGCTCACGGCGCTCGGCGCCCGCTCCGTCGCGCTGCTCACCCCACTCGGCGGCCGCGGGGCGCAGGTCATGGCCGCCTACCTCGCCGAGGCCGGCTTCGCGGTGCGCGAGGTCGCCGAGCTGCGATTCGGCTCGCCGCGGGCGATCGCCCAGGCGCCGCGCGGCCATCTCGCCTCGGCGCTGCACCGGCTGGGCGCCGCCGACGCCGACGCGGTCCTCCAGCTCGGGACGAACCTGCCGGCGCTCGACGCGCTCGAGCCGGTCGAGGACCTCGTGGGCAAGCCGGTCGTGGGCGTCAACGCGGCGCTGCTGTGGGACGCGCTGCGCGCGCTCGGCCATCGCGAGCCGGTCTACGGCTACGGGCGCCTGCTGCGCGAGCACTGACCCTCCCTCCGCTGACGCGGGGCGCCAGGTCCAGGACCAAAGTCGAATTGCTCCAGCGACCCCGCGCGCCAGTACGTTGCGCACCGGGTCGACGTTCCCGGCCGGCCGCCCGGGCGACCTCGCCCCGGCCCGCTCCCCGGACGGCAGGCGGATCGCCTTCGAGCGCGCGGGCGACCTCACCGCCGTCGACCCGGGCGACATCTGGGTGAAGAACGCCGACGGCACCGGCCGCACGCAGCTCACCAGCGGCACCGCCGATCGCGACCCGAACTGGTCGCCGGACGGCACGCGCCCCGCGCTCTCCAGCGACCGCGACACCGCGGGCCGGTGCCCACCCGCCTACCGGACCGGCCTCTACGACCACGAGATCTGCGCGATGAGCCCCACCGGGACGGCCGTGGCGCGCCTGACCTTCCGGCCCGACCACGAGGACAGCTCGCCGGCCTGGGCGCGCGACGGCACCCGCATCGCCGCTGGGCGGCTCGGCGACCCCGCACGGTCTCGGCCAAGCAGCGCGGCGGCGGCGCGGGCATCGCCCACGCCGCCGCGATGGCGTTCAACGGCCCCCGCGCGGGAAGACATGGCGCATGGCCTCGAACGGCTCCCTCCTGCGCCGCGCCGGCGC
>JAXDHC010000600.1:0-4474 GCA_034664705.1 Solirubrobacteraceae bacterium | reverse complement strand
TTCCACGAGGCCGTGCGCGGCGTGCTGTCGCACCACCTCGTGATCCGCGACGGGAAGATCGCCAACTACCACCCGTACCCGCCGACGCCGTGGAACGGCAGCCCGACGGACTCCTACGGGACGCCGGGACCCTACGAGGACGCGGTGATGGGCCAGCCGATCTTCGAGGAGGCCGGCCCGGACGACTTCCGGGGGATCGACATCATGCGCGCGGTCCGCAGCTTCGACCCGTGCCTGCCCTGCGGGGTCCACATGTACCTCGGCAAGGGCAAGACGATCCGCCAGGTCCACTCGCCGATGTTCGGAGAGCATGGCTGAGCCGGCCCTGGCGCTCGACGACCGCGCGGCCCGGGAGCGGGTCGCGCGGGTCGAGGTGCTGCTCGAGGAGCTCGAGGGGTCCGTCGGCGCCGTCGCGCGCGACACCGCGTTCGAGCTCGTGGAGGCGCTCATCGACCTCTACGGCGAGGGCCTGTCGCGGATGGTCAGCCACGTCGCGCGGCACGACGACCGCGGCGAGATGGCCCGGGCGTGCGCGGAGGACGAGCTCGTCTCGCACCTGCTGCTCCTGCACGGCCTGCACCCGGTCTCCGTGGACGAGCGCGTGCGCGGGGCGCTGGACGAGGTGCGCCCCTACCTCGAGTCCCACGGCGGCGGCGTGGAGCTGCTGGGGATCGACGCGGGCGTCGCGCGGCTGCGCCTGCAGGGCAGCTGCGACGGCTGCGCCTCGTCGACGGCCACGCTGAAGCTGGCGATCGAGGACGCCATCCACAAGGCGGCGCCCGACATCGAGCGCGTCGAGGCCGAGGGGGCGGTCGCGCCCGCGCCGGCGCCCGCCCTGCTGCAGATCGAGGTCTCCGACGCGCTGCGCGCGCCCGCCGAGCCGGACGGCGCGTGGGCGGTGGCCGGGGCGATGCCCGAGCTCGAGGGCGGCGGCACGGTCCTGCGCGACGTCGCCGGCCGGGCGGTCCTGTTCCTCGGCCTCGGCGGGGCGCGCTACGCGTACCGCCCCGGCTGCCCGGGCTGCGGCACGTCGCTGGAGGCCGCGGTCCTCGAGGGGGCCGAGCTGACCTGCGCCGGGTGCGGGCGCCGCTACGACGTGCGCGGCGCCGGGCGCTGCGTCGACGCGCCCGGGCTGCAGCTCGAGCCCGTGCCGCTGCTCGTCGACGGGTCGGGGCTCATCAGGATCGCCCTCGGGGCCGCGGCCTGAGCCATGGCGGCGCGGCCGGACACGCTCGCCTCGTCGCGTCTGCGGCGGCTGGCCCAGCGCTCGGCCGCCGAGCGCGAGGCCGTCGCCGAGCGCTGCGATCTCTGCGGCGAGCCGATCGCCTCCGAGCATCGCCACCTCCTGGACCTCTCGACGCGCGAGCTCCTGTGCTCGTGCCGGGCGTGCTCGCTGCTGTTCGACCGCGACGCGGCGAGCGCCGGGCACTACCGGCTCGTTCCGGACCGGCGGCTGCGGATCGACGACTTCGCGCTCGACGACCTCGCCTGGGAGGAGCTGCGGCTGCCCGTCGACCTGGCGTTCTTCTTCCGCGGCTCGCAGGCGGGGCGCGTGATGGCCTACTACCCGAGCCCGATGGGGGCGACCGAGTCGCTGCTGGGGCTCGACGCCTGGCAGCTGCTCGAGGAACGCAATCCGGTGCTGCTGACGCTCGAGGACGACGTCGAGGCGCTGCTGGTCAACCACGCGCGCGGCGCCCGCCGCCACTGGATCGTGCCGATCGAGGACTGCTTCACGCTCGTCGGCGTCATCCGGATGCACTGGAAGGGGCTCACCGGCGGCAAGGACGTCTGGGAGGAGATCGGCGGGTTCTGCGACCGGCTGGACCGGCGCGCCAGGGCGGCGGACCGTCATGGCGCGCGACGAACGACAGCGGCGTCCGCGGACGCCGCGCTGGATGGGAGATGACATGGCGAAGCTGAGGCTGGGCAAGTCCGACGTCGACACCGCCGCGCCGACCCACGTGGCGGGCGTGCGCCAGGGCAACGAGAAGGGCGCCTACGAGCGCATGACCGGCCACCACCCGGACGGCCGCTCCGATGCGTCGCGATCCACGGGGATCAATGCGCAGGGCGCGGAGCCGATCGACCCCCGCATGCCGAACCTCTCACCGGGTTAGCCGGGGGACCGAAGGCACATGTCCGCCGCCGGGCCGTGGGCCGCGCAGGCCGGCTCGATCCCCGAGCTCGCCGTCGTCGTCAAGGACGCCGCTCGCATGGAGCACACGGCGGTCCCGACGCTGCGCTTCTCGCTGGGCGTCGAGAGCGCGGACGGGCGGCCGATCCGCTCGATCCTGCTCGACACCCAGATCCGGATCGCGCCCCGCCGCCGGGCCTACGACGAGGCCGCGACCGACCGGCTCTTCGACCTCTTCGGGCCGCGGGAGAACTGGGGCACGACCCTGAACACGCTGCTGTGGACCCGGACGACGCTCGTCGTGCCGCCGTTCACCGCCAGCACCGTCGTCGACCTGCCGGTCGTGTGCACCTACGACCTCGAGGTCGCGGCGTCGCGCTACTTCGACGCGCTCGGCGACGGCGACGTGCCGCTCGAGTTCCTCTTCAGCGGGAGCGTCTTCTACACGGCCGAGGACGGCCGCCTGCAGACCACGCGGATCTCCTGGGAGCTCGAGGCCGAGTACCGCCTGCCGGTGGCGGTGTGGCGCGAGACGATGGAGCGCCACTTCCCCGGCACCGCGTGGGTGCGCCTGCCCAAGGAGAGCTTCGACCGGCTCTGCGCGTACCGGTCGCGCAACGCGCTGTCGTCCTGGGCGGCGGTCGTGGACGCGCTCGTGCCCGGCGAGGACGATGCCTGATGGACGCCGTCCGCCAGATCGCCGACGCGGTCCTCTACGAGGGCTACGTCCTGTGGCCCTACCGGCGCTCGGCGCTGAAGAACCAGCGGCGCTGGACGTTCGGCGGCGTGTACCCCGAGGCGCACAGCCGCGGGCGCGACGACGACCCGCACGTCATGCGCACCGACTGCCTGCTCGAGGGCGCCGACGCCTCGATCGACGTGCGCGTGCGCTTCCTGCACGTCGTCGCGCGGCGCGTCGTGCGCATCGCCGGCGGGCGGCGCGAGGACGTCGACGAGCTGACCGTCGCCGGCGAGCGTCACCTCGGCTGGGACGAGGCGGTCGAGCGCGAGATCGTCTGCGCCGGGCTCGACGCCGGCCGGCTCGTGTCCGGCCACCGCGCGGCGATCGCCGTCGCGGCGGGCGCCGAGCACGAGGCGCTGCGCGAGCCCGACGGGCGCGTGGCGGGCGAGATCGTCCGCTCGTGGGACGCGCTGGCCGGCGCCGTCGACGTCGCCGCCGAGCGGGTCGGCCCCGGGCTGCTGCGCATCACGGTGCAGATCGCGAACACCACGCCGTTCGACGGGGGCGACCGCGAGGCCGCGCTGCGGCGAACGTTCTGCTCCACGCACACGGTCCTGCACGCGGAGGGCGGGGCGTTCGTCTCGCTGACCGACCCACCCGAGACGCTGCGCGAGGTCGCCGACGCGTGCCGCGCCGGCAACGCGGGGACGTGGCCGGTCCTCGTCGGCGAGCCCGGCGAGCGCCACACGCTCATGTCCTCGCCGATCATCCTCGAGGACCACCCGCGCATCGCGCCCGAGAGCCCCGGCGACCTGTTCGACGGCGGCGAGATCGACCAGATGCTCACGCTGAACATCCTCGCCCTGACCGACGAGGAGAAGGCCGAGATGCGCGATACCGACCCTCGCGCGCGCGAGATCCACGAGCGCACCGAGGCCCTCACGCCGGAGGAGCTCATGCGCCTGAACGGCGCCATCCGCGACTTCGGGATGGTGCGCGAGCGATGAGCGACGTCCCGAGCTACTGGGAGGAGCTCGAGCGCCCCGGCCCCGACAGCGTCGTGGTCGACGGCGTCGAGCTGCGCCGGCGCAGCCGGGTGCGCCTGCGTCCGCGCTCGCGCACGGACATCTTCGACGTCGTCCTGGTCGGGCTCGTCGGGATCGTCGAGGGGATCGAGCAGGACATGGAGGGCAACGTCCAGCTCGCGGTCACCGTCGAGGACGACCCGGGCCGCGACCTCGGCGAGCGCCGCCAGCCCGGGCACCGCTTCTTCTTCCGCCCCGACGAGGTCGAGCCGCTGGACGACCTCGCCGCGGCCGAGCCCGCCGGCGCGCGGATCCTCGTGGCGGGGATCGGGAACGTCTTCCTCGGCGACGACGGCTTCGGCGTCGCGCTCGCCGACCGCCTCGCGCGCCGCGCGCTGCCCGCCGGCGTCGACGTCGTCGACTACGGCATCCGCGGCATGGACCTCGCCTACGCGCTCCACGACGGCTGGGACGCCGTGCTGCTGCTGGACGCCGTGCCGCGCGGGCAGGCGCCCGGGACGCTGTACGTGATCGAGCCCGAGCCTCCCGAAGAGCCGGGGGTGCCCGACGCGCACGGGATGGACCCGGTGAGCGTGCTGGCGCTCGCCCGGATGTTGGCCCGCCCGTCCG
>JAXDHC010000599.1:0-4105 GCA_034664705.1 Solirubrobacteraceae bacterium | reverse complement strand
CGCGTCGCCGGCTCGCTCTGCGCGCCGGCGGGGCGGCCGCCGTCCCCGGCGCCGGTGAGCGCGCCGCACACCGCGGCGCCGGCCGCGAGCAGACCGAGCGCGCCGAGCCTCCGGCGACGGTACACGTGGTGGGACTGCCGCATCCGGGTGGGCACTCTAGGGTGCAAGCGTGCCCAGCGTCTGGCGCGCCGAACCGCACGAGGCCGACGCGGTGGCGCGGCTCATCGCGGCGTTCCGCGACCACATCGGCCTGCACGAGCCCGCCGACGACGCCGTCCGGGCCGGCGTGCAGCGCCTCCTGGAGGACCCCGACACCGAGTTCCTGCTCGTCGCGCCGCGGGCCGGAGCCGGGGCCGCGGGCGTCGCGCAGCTGCGCTTCCGCTACGGGATCTGGCGGGCCGGCGGCGACTGCCTGCTCGAGGATCTGTTCGTCTCCGAGGAGGCCCGCGGCGCGGGGCTGGGCCGCGCGCTGCTCGAGGCGGTGCTGGACCGCGCCCGCGCCCGTGGCTGCCGGCGCGTCGAGCTGGACGTCAACGAGCGCAACGAGACCGCGCTCGCCCTCTACGGCTCGTTCGGCTTCAGCGCGAGCGCGAATCCCTACGGCGCGCGCGACCTCTACATGCGCGTGCACCTGGACTGAGCGGGCCGGGGCGCGGGCCGCTCACGCGGTCGCCAGCAGGTGCCGGTACGTCTCGGGGTGCTCGCGCAGCCAGTCCCCCAGGCGCTTGGCCTCGTGGCCGGTCAGCGCGGGGACGGTGTCGCTGACGGTCTGAAGCTCGCCGGCCGCGATGGCGGCGTAGGACGTCACCCAGCCCTCGATCTCCCAGTCCGGCGCCTCGCTGGGCCGGCGCGACTCGCGCGCCTCGTCGAGCGTCTCGTCCTGGAAGCGGATCTGCCGGCGCGTCACGCGCGACAGCTCGGCCGCCGCGTCGTGGAGCGAGATCGCCTCGGCGCCCGTGACGTCGTACGTCCGGCCCTCGTGGCCGTGGCCGGTGAGCACGACCGTGAGCACGTCGGCGATGTCGTCGCGCGAGACGAAGCCGGCGCGCCCCTCCCCGCCCGGGCCGCGGATCACGCCGTCGGTGCCGGTCATGAGCGGCAGGTAGTCGATGTACATGTTGTGGCGCAGGAAGGTGTGCTCCACGTCCGAGCGGCGGATGTGCTCCTCGGTGTGGAAGTGGTCGCGCGCGAAGGTGAACGTCGCGTCCGGCGCCGCGTTGACGAACGACGTGTAGGCGATGCGCGACACGCCGGCGGCCACGGCGGCGTCGACGGCGATGGCGTGCAGGCCGATCCGGTCGGGGTGCTCGGCCGCGGAGACGAGCATGAGCGTGTCGACGCCGTCGAGCGCGCGGCGCATCGAGTCCCCGTCGCCGTAGCCCGCGAACTGGACGACGTCCGCGCCGGGCAGCCGCGGCGCGCGGCCGGGGTCGCGGACGAGGAGGCGCTGCGGGGTGCCCGCCTCGGCCAGCCGCGCCGCGACGCGACCGCCCAGCCCGCCGGTGGCGCCGGTCACCCCGATCAGCTGTGAGGCCATCGACCGGCCATTATGCCGTCGCGGGCCGGCCGAGGCGACCGGACGCCAGGCGATCAGCTCGGTGGCGGCGCCTGCATCACCTCGACGCGATGGCCCGCCGGGGAGCGCGCGAAGCCGCGCGGAGCGCCCCAGTCGGCCGTCGTCGGCTCGAACGCGAAGCCGGCGCGGTCGAGGCGCTGCAGGGTCGCGTCGTAGTCGTCGGCGACGACCGCGACGTGCCCGCGCGGCGCGATGACCGGCTCGTCGGTGTAGAGCAGGTGGATCTGGGTGCCGTTCCGGGCGACCCACGTCGCGATGTCGCGCAGGCGACCCGGCGGCTCGACCTGCTCGAAGCCGATGAGCGCCCAGAAGGCGACCTCGGCGTCGATGTCCTCACGGCGGGTCTCGAGGGTGGTGTGCTGAAGGGTCATGGCCGGGTGCGCACGCGGCGCAGGTTCTCCTCGTGGATCTCGTGCTGGCGGCGCGTGCGCCGGGCCAGCGGCAACGGGGCGCCGGGATCGGGCAGCGCCTCCAGGTACGCGACGTCCTCGCGCAGTATCGCCAGCGCGCGCTGCGCGTCGATCGGCCCGCCATGGCCGGGAACGACCCAGTCGGACCGCTCGACGTAGGGGCGCAGGCGCTCGAGCGTGGCCAGGTACGCGTCGCGGCCGCCGTGCTCCTGCAGCCACGGGATCTCGACGGGCGAGAGGTGGTCGCCGGCGACGAGCACGCGCGCCCACGGCGCCCAGACCGCCATGCCGTCCTGCGTGTGGCCGTCGGCCGGCAGGATCTCGAGCTCGGCGTCGCCGATCTCCACGTGCCCCGGCACGGGCAGGGCCTGGACCTGACCGAGCGAGAGCGGCCGCCGCCGCTCGACGTAGTGCTCCTCGTCGAACTCGCGCAGCGCGCGCTGGGCCTCACCCGGCTCGGCGCGCAGGCGCGCCGCCGTGGTCTCCGCGCACCCGAGCGCGGCGTCGGGGAACGCGAGGCGACCGAGCAGGTGGTCCCAGTCTCCGTGCGTGCACAGCAGGCCCGACAGCGACCACCCGGTCTGCTCGAGGACGGCCGGCAGCGTGTCGAGCTCGTCGGGGAGGACCGGCGAGTCGATCACGAAGCACTCGCCCGCGGCCGGCCCGTCGCCGGCGCCCACCGCCTCCGCGACGTCGGGCAGAGCGCGGTGGACGATCGTGCAGGTCGTCTGCCAGATCGCGCTGCGCACGACGACGACGTCAGCGTGGACGCTGACGGCCTGCAGCGCGATCCCTCCTGAGCCTCTACGCGGCGCCGAGGAGCTTGGCGGCCTCGACGAGGTTCTTGACCTCGGCCGTCGGCTTCTTCTGACCGGAGTCGAGCTCCTCCTTGTTGCGATTCACCCACACGACGGGGATCTTCGCCTTCAGGCAGGGCTCGACGTCGTGGTAGTAGCTCGCGGCGACGTGGACCCAGCCCTTCTTGCCGCCGACGCGCCGCGCGCACTCGGTGAAGTGGGCGGGGTCCGGCTTGTAGGAGCGCACCTGCTGCGCGGTGACGACGAGGTCGAAGTCGAACGGGATGTGCCGGCGCGTGAGGCCGAGCAGCTTGTCGTCGATGTTCGAGATCAGTCCCGTCTGGAACTTGTCGCCGAACTTCTTGACCTGCGGGTTGGACTCCTTGAACGCCGGCCAGCGCTGGACCGAGTCGGGCAGGAACCCGGCGCGCGACGGCTCGAGCGGCCAGCCGATGTCCTTGGCGATCCGGACGGCGACGCGGCGCAGCACCTCGGCGTAGAGCTCGTAGGAACCGCCCTCGATCTCGCGCTCGTACTCGTGGAAGCGCGCGATGACCTCGTCGCGATCCTCGATCGTGAAGCCGTCCTTTGCGGCCTCACGCCGGAAGGCGTCGTACACGCCCGACTCCCAGTCGATCAGCGTGCCGTAGACGTCGAAGGTGACAAATGTGATCTTGGAGGGAAGCGGCATGAGCGCGGGCATTCTGCCAGTTGCCCGCTGTCCGGTGCGGTGCGGCAGGCTTCCCGGCGCCCTCGGGCCCCCGCTTCAGAGCGCGGCCGCCTCCGTGGAGATCGCCTCGACGTCATCGCGATAGACCTCGTAGGCGGCGCTGTACTCCATGACGCGCGCGACCTCGGCGACGAATTCCTCGCCGTAGCCCGCGCGCCGCAGGAGGTGGAAGCCCATCTCCATCCCCGACGCGATGCCGCCGGCGGTGACGATCCGCCCGGCGTCGACGACCCGCGCGCGGCTGATGCGGCACGCGGGCGCGATGTCGGCCAGGCGATCGAGCGGGACCTTGCCGTTCGGCCCGGCCTCGAGGCGGTCGGGCTCCTTGCGGTTCGTCGCCGGCAGGCCGTCCAGCAGGCCCATCTGCCCGTAGATCCACGAGCCCGTGCAGACGCTCGTGAGCAGGCAGTCCTCGGGCTGCTCGGAGATGAACTCGTGCAGGCGGCGGTTGTGGAGCTCCTGGCGGGTGCCGAAGCCACCCGGGATCAGGAACGCGTCCATGGCCGGGCGGTCGGCGAAGGCGACGTTCGGCAGGACGGTGAAGCCGGCCTGCGCCTGCACGGGGCGCATCGCGTCGGCGACGAAGAAGGCG
>JAXDHC010000598.1:0-10971 GCA_034664705.1 Solirubrobacteraceae bacterium | reverse complement strand
GACCGCGATCTTCGAGCGGTAGCCGGGCTCGCGGGCGACGTTGGCGATCTCGACGAGGCCGTCGGCGATCTCGGGCACCTCGAGCTCGAAGAGCTTCTTGATCAGCTCGGGGTCGCGCCGCGAGACGATGATCGACGGGCCCTTCGTGGAGGGTGAGACCTCCTTGATGACGGCCTTGATGCGCTGCGAGTGGTCGTAGCGCTCGCCGTCGACCTGCTCGCTCTTGGGCAGCAGGGCCTCGACGCGCTCGCGCAACTGGACCAGCGTGTAGCGCGAGTCCGACTGCTGGACGATGCCGGTGATCAGCTCGCCCACCCGGTCGCGGTACTCCTCGAACATCATGTCGCGCTCGGCCTCGCGGATGCGCTGCAGGATGACCTGCTTGGCCGTCTGCGCCGCGATGCGCCCGAAGTCCTCCGGGGTGACGTCGCGCTCCTCGATCTGGTCGCGGTACTCCGCGAACTTCGCGGGGTCGATCTCGGGGTCCTGCGGCTCGACGGGCTCGCCGGTCTCCGGGTCGATGTAGGTCCCCTCGTCGATCGTCTCGACGATCAGGTGCGCCTCGAGGCGCTCGGGGACGATGAGCTCGATGACCCGGTAGTCCCCCGAGTCGGGGTCCATCTCGACGCGGGCGTACTTCGCCGCCGCCGGCTGCTTCTTGTATGCGGAGAGGAGCGCGTCCTCGAGCGCGTGAAGGAGCTTGTCCTCCGCGATGTTCTTCTCTCGGGCCAGCGCATGCATGGCCTCGATGATCTCTCGCGACATGGCGTCTACTCCTCCACGAGGTTCGAACGATGGATGTCGGCGTACGGGATGGCGATCACGCCGGTCGCAGCGGCGATGGTCACCTCTTCCTCCGAGGCGCCGACGAGCTCGCCCGTGAAGGTCTTGTGGCCGTCGCGCGCCTCGCGGGTGCGGACGCGCGCGCGTCGGCCGAGGAAGCGGCGGAAGTGCGCGGGCTTGCTCAGCGGACGATCGATGCCGGGCGAGGAGACCACCAGCGCATAGCGCTCACGGAGGTCGCCGAGGTCCTGCGTCACCCGCTCGCACAGCTCGAGCGTCACGCCGTCCGGATGGTCGATGAACAGGCGGAGCGTGTCGCCGCCCACGACCTCGGCGAGCAGAACCTCCACATGAGGCTGGGCCGTGGCGAGGCGGGCCTCGATATCGGCCTGCAAGCTGCTCATCTTCCCTCCTTCCGACAACAAAAAAGCGGGCGAGCGCCCGCCTTCGGACCTGCGCCGGCGGCAGCCGGCCCCAACGAAAGCTGTGCGGAGAAGATAGCACCGTGACATTGCACGAGGCCATCGAGGAGTCCCTTCGCGACAGCGGTGTTGCATGGCGCCGCGTGGCCGATGGCGAGTGGGGACTGACCGTCCAGGCGGGCGGTTGGGACCTCCATGTCGGGCTCGCCCTGCGGGGCGGTCTGCTCGCCGTGCAGGGCGAGGTCGTGGGCCCCGGCCAGGCCGACGAGCACGCCCTCCTGCGCCGCAACCGCACGCTGCGGATCGTGCGCTTCGCGCACACCGCGGCCGGCGCGGTGTACGTGCAGGGCGAGGTCCCCGAGGCGGCGATCACGCCGGCCGAGGTCGACCGCCTGCTGGGCCTGGCGGTGGACGCGGCGGAGGAGCTCCGGCGCGCGGTCTCGGCGTGAGCGCCGCCTACGCCGCGCGGCGTCGCGCGCGGTCGCGGTACTCGCGGTAGTCCTGGCGCTCCGGGCGCAGCTGGGACGCGAGGGCCAGCGGGTGGCGCGCCTCGGCGTGGCGGCCCTGCAGCTGCAGGGAGCGCCCGAGGCAGAAGAGGGCGTAGTCGTTCGTCGGCGCATGCTCGACGACCTTGCCGAACTCCTCGGCCGCCTCCTCGTAGCGCTGCGAGCCGAAGAGCGCGCGGCCGAGCGCCTCGCGGATCGAGGCCTTGTCGGGCTCGAGGTCGCGGGCGCGGGCGAGCGGGACCGTGGCGGCGTGGTAGTCGCCATCCTCGAGGAGGCGCGTGCCGTTCTGGAAGAGCTCGTAGGCGCTGTCCATCTCACGCAATGTAGCGCTCGTCGCGGCGCGTCGACAGGCCTCCCGGGAGCCGCGGAGGGAGCGCCCACCAGGCCCGGATCCATCCCCGGATCCCGCTGCCGGCGGCGAGGTCGCGGCGCAGTCCGCGGCGCTCCTCGGGCGTCGGCCCGCGGCCCGCGCCGCCGTAGCGCTGGGCCCGCAGCGCGGCCACGTAGCCGTGCGCGCCGCCGAGCGTGCCCTCGAGCGTCGTGAGCGTCGTGCCCGGCGGCGGCGTTCGCCCGCTGCGCCGCAGCGCGCGCTGGAGCTCGGCCAGCTCCGGGGCGACGCCGCCGGCGTCGGCGCGCCCGCGGCGAACCGCCACCGCCGCCCCGCCGAGCAGGAGCAGCGCCACGGCGGCGAGGCCGCCGACGAGCCACGGGCTCGTGCCGCCCTGGTCGACCGCCGCGGCGCCCGGGTCGCCCGGCCCGATCTGCCGGTCGCCGGGCTGCCCCGCGCGGGGGAAGGGGTCGCTGCCGCTCTCCGCCGGCGTCGCCGCCGTGTCGGAGAGCTGCGAGCGCGCCGGCGACGCCGCGGGCGTCGGGTCGAGCGTCTGCCAGCCGATGCCGGGGACGTACGCCTCCACCCACGAGTGCGCGTCGTCGTCGCGCACGACGTACTCGCCGCGCTTGCGGTCGAAGCGCCCGGGGCTGAAGCCGGAAGCGACGCGGGCCGGCACGCCGCCCATCCGCAGCAGCAGCGCCATCGCGCCGGAGAACTGCTGGCAGTAGCCGAGGCGCGACGTGAACAGGAAGTCGACGAGCGGCACGCGCGACGGCGGCGGGCTCTCGCTGTACGTGGCGCCCCGCTGCACGCGCTCGAGCACCGCCTGGACGTACTGCCCGGGGGTCGCGGCGTCGGCCTTCAGCGACCGCGCGAGGTCGTACATGCGCCGGTAGGGCGACGCCCGCAGCACCTCGGCGCCGCCGCCCTCGCGGAAGGCGTTGCCGAAGAGCACGCTCGGCTCCGCGCCGGCGCCGAAGGCGGGAAACCGCACGGCCAGCGGCGGCGTGCCCGGCCGCGCGCCGGGCAGGCGCATGTCCAGCGACTCGAGCGCGAAGTCCGGGTAGTCGCTGCCCGCGTCGCGCACCTGGCGATCGGTCGGCCGCGCGACGTACACGCGCGCCGAGTAGCTGGAGCCCGGCTCGAGCGGCCCCCGGATCGTCTGGAACGTCCCCGCCTCGAGGCTCACCGCGGCCGGGCCGTCGGGCAGGATCGCGAGCATGTGCCCGGCGCCGATGAACTGGCGGCTGCGCAGGCCGCGGTCGACGACGCGGATCGTCTCGAACCAGTCGCGCTGCCGCGGCGCGAACTCGGTGTCGCTCGCCCGGCGCACCTGGCCGGAGTCCACCCAGCGCGTGCCGTCGAACGCGTCGAGGCTGACCGTCTTCCAGTAGTGCGCGCGGCGGGCCTTGATCCGCAGCACCTCGCGGCCGTCGCGCGGCCACGTCATCGGCCCGTAGCTGTGGTCCCAGCGGAACGTCGCGGCCTTCTCCGGCTGGAGATCCTCGGCGAGACGCTGGTAGTCCAGCCACGGCTCGGCCGCGTCGAGGCGCGGCGCGACGAACGCGCCGATCACGGTGACCGCGAGCACGCATGCGGCGCCGACGCCGACCTGGTCGCTGCGCAGGCGCTCGAGCCACAAGAACGTCGCCAACAGCACGCAGAAGGCGGCGCCGCCGAAGAACGGCTTGACGGGGCCGTGCTGGATGATCGGGATCGCGTACAGCGCGCCGAGGACGACGGCGCCGGCCAGCGGGAAGCCGGGGGTGCGCGCGCCCGAGCGCGGCCAGAAGGCCACGACGGCCGCGAGGCCGGTCAGCGCGATGCCGCTCGCGCCCAGCGCGATGCGCACCCACTCGTCGACGCCCCGGTAGGGCACCGTGATCGCCGGCAGCGACCCCATCCCCTGGACGAGGCCGGCGGCGAGGTCGTCCCACGACCGCGGGCGCAGCAGGTCCAGCGGGACGCCGGCGGCGAGCAGGGCGACGACGAGCAGCGCGAGCACGGTGGCGATCGCCCCCGCCACGGAGGCCCGGCGGTCGCCGTGGCGGCCGAGGGCGAGCAGCACCATCGCGGCGGCGACCGCGGCGACGACGCCGGCCACCAGGGTCCCGTCGGCCTTCGGGGCCAGCAGCGCGCTCCAGTGCAGCGCGCCGAAGAGCGCGAGCGGGCCGAAGCCGACGAGGCGCGCGATGCCCGGCGCCGCGAGCGGCCCCGTCGCGGGCGCCTCGCGCGGCGGCTCGGAGAGGTGGACGACGTGCGTCGCCGCCATCACGCGACCTCGGCGGCGACCCGCTGACCGCTCAGCTCGTACGCCGTGCACCCGGCGACGGTGAACAGCGCGCGCCGGCCCGGCACCGCGCCGGGGACGACGAGGACGCGCCCGCCGCCCGGCGCGTGCGACAGCGCGCGCGGCGCGCGGGCCGGCGCGCTCGCGGCGACGTAGAAGACGGGGCCCTGGCGGTTCGCCAGCCCGGCGAGGTTCGGGCCCGCGTCGCCCCCGACGACGGCGAGGCGCGCGTGCGCGTGCTGCCAGGCGACGAGCGTGGCCTCGAGCACCATCGGCCGGCGGTCGCCGGGCAGCAGCAGCGCGCAGCCGCCCTCGCGCGCGAGGTGCACGCACAGCGACGCGGCGGCGCGGACGGCGGCGTCGACGTCCTCCTCCCCCGCGCCGCGCGGGTCGAGGACCACGAGCGGCCGCGAGTCGCCGTCCGCGCGCAGGCGGCGCTCGACGAGCTCGCCGGTGCGGGCGAGCGCCGGCCAGTACATCCGCGACGCCGGCGCGCCCGGGCGGTGGGGCCGGAGGCCGTCGAGGTCGACCTCGGCCGCGATCGACGGGCGCCCGCGCCGCGCGGCCAGCCCGCTGCCCTCGCCCTCGCCCATCGGCGTGACGACGCGCTCGACGCGCGGCAGGACGAGCACCTCGGCCTCGCCGCCGCCCTCGACCGCGCGCATCGCCAGCCCGAAGGGGTCGCGCACGATCACGCGCGGCGGCGCCAGCCGCTTGCGCCCGCGGCGGCCGAAGCGCGCCTCGATGTGCACGTGCGCGGCGCGCCGGCCCGGCGTGATGGGCGCCGGCGCCGGCAGCATCGGGTCCTCGATGAGGCCGGCCGGCAGCGCGAGGCGTCCCGCGCGCACGTGGACGTGGATCTGCACGCGCTGCTCCTCGACCACCCGCGGCGCGCTGATGACCCGCGATATCTCGAGGCCGCGGGAGCCGGCCAGCACCCACGCGACCGCGCCGGCGGCCAGGAGCACGAACGCCGCGCCGGGGACGTACAGCGGCTCGGCGTCGAAGGTCGCCGCCGTGAGCAGGAGGACGAGCCCCAGCAGCGCGGTGACCGCCGCCGGGCGCATGGCGCCTACAGCGCCGGCGTCGCCGCGAGCACGTCGGCGACGATCCGTTCCCCGGTGACGTCCATCGCCTCGGGCGCGAGCACGATGCGGTGGGCGAGCACGACGGGCGCGAGCGCCTGGACGTCGTCGACGAGCGCGTGGTCGCGCCCGCGCAGCAGCGCGCGGGCCTTGGCGGCGCGCAGCAGCAGCAGGCCGGCGCGCGGGCTCGCGCCGAGCTCGACCCGCGGGTCCTCGCGCGTGCGGGCGAGCAGCGCGACGACGTAGGTGCGCAGCGCGTCCGAGGCGTGCACGCGGCGCGCGGCGTCCTGGACGAACAGGACCTCGGCCGCCGTGGCGACGGGCTCGATGTCGTCGACGCGGTCGCCCGCCTCGTGCGCGCGGAGCATGGCGACCTCGCCGGCCGCCGACGGGTAGCCGAGCGACAGGCGCGCCATGAAGCGATCGACCTGCGCCTCGGGCAGCGGGTAGGTGCCCTCGAACTCCACGGGGTTCTGGGTGGCGATGACGACGAACGGCCGCGCCAGCTCGTGGGAGTGCACGTCGACGGTGACGCGGCGCTCCTGCATGCACTCGAGCAGGCCCGACTGCGTCTTGGGCGACGCGCGGTTGATCTCGTCGACGAGGACGACGTTGGCGAAGATCGGCCCCGGGCGGAACTCGAAGCGGTCCTCGCGCTGGTTAAAGACGTTGGTGCCGACCACGTCGGCCGGCAGCAGGTCGGCCGTGCACTGGACCCGCGCGAACTGGAGGTCGACGGAGCGCGCGAGCGTGCGCGCCAGCGTCGTCTTGCCCACGCCCGGGAGATCCTCGAGCAGGATGTGGCCCTCGGCGGCGATGCACACGAGCACGTCGTCGAGCACCTCGCGGCGGACCTCGACCACGGCGGTGATCGCCGCGCCGATGCGGTCGGCCAGCGCGACGGCGGTCGACAGCTCGTCGTCGGCGACGCGGTCGCGGCCGGGATCCTCGATGCTGGTCATGACGGTGTGGGCGGTGCGGGCGGGGCGGGCGGGGACGCGGTCACCACTATGCCGTCGCGCGCTCCTCGGCGCGCAGGTCGCTGACCGCGCGCAGCACCGCGCGCGCCACCTCGGCCTTGGAGGAGCGCGGCACGTGGCGCTCGCCGTCGGCGGTCACGATCGTCACCTCGTTGTGGTCCCCCTCGAAGCCGATGTCGCGGCGCGCGATGTCGTTGACGACCACGGCGTCGAGCGCCTTGCGCGCGAGCTTGTCGCGCCCGTAGGCGACCGCGCCGTCGCCGTGCTCGGCCGCGAAGCCGACGATCGTCTGGCCCGGGCGGCGGGCGGCCGCGAGCCCGGTGAGGATGTCCGGCGTGCGCTCCAGCTCGAGCGTCAGCGTCTTGCTGCGGTCCTTCTTGAGCTTCGTGTCGGCCGCGGCGGCGGGGCGGTAGTCGGCGACGGCCGCGGCCATCAGCAGCACGTCGCAGCCGGCGAACGCGCTCGTGCACGCCTCCTGGAGCTCCGCCGCCGTGGCGACGTCGACGTAGCGCACGCCCGGATGGCGAGGCAGCGACACGTTGGCGGCCACGACCGTGACCGCGGCGCCCAGCGCGGCCGCCTCCTCGGCGAGCGCGAAGCCCATGCGCCCCGAGCTGCGGTTGCCGACGAAGCGCACGGAGTCGATCGGCTCGCGCGTGCCGCCGGCCGTGATGAGCACGCGCAGCCCGACGAGATGCCCGCGCGCGGCGGGGTCCGCGGTCGGCACGGTCGCCGGAGCGCCGTCGGCCAGCGCCGCCTCGACCGCGGCGAGCAGGTCGGCCGGCTCGGCGAGGCGTCCCACGCCCCACTCGTGCTTGGAGCCCAGCGCGCCCACGCCGGGGTCGAGCACCGTCACGCCGCGCTCGCGCAGCGTGACGAGGTTCGCCTGGACGGCGGCGTGCTCGTACATGTGGTTGTTCATCGCCGGGGCCACGAGCACCGGGCAGGTGGCGGCGAGCGCGGCGCTCGTCAGCAGGTTGTCGGCGAGGCCGTGGGCGAGCTTGGCGATCGTGTTCGCGCTCGCCGGGGCGATCAGGAACGCGTCGGCGTTGCGGACGAGCTCGAGGTGGCTGAGCGGGTCGTGCTCCGGGGCGGCCTGGTCGGGGAACGCCCCCCGCGCGGGGTCGCGCTCGAACTCGTCGGTGTGGACCGGCGCGCCGGTCAGCGCGGCGAACGACGCCGCGCCGACGAACCGCTGGGCGGTCGGCGTCTGGACGGCGCGGACGGCGTGCCCCGCCTTGGTGGCGAGGCGCACCACCTCGAGCGCCTTGTAGGCGGCGATGCCACCGGTGACGCCGAGGAGGATGCGGGCCATGCGCGCCTTCCGTGGTGCTGCGGGACTACCGGTAGTGGTAGTTGATCTTGCCCGCCGCGACCTCTTCGAGCGCGATCGTCAGGTAGTTCTTCGAGCCGCTCTCGACCATCGGCGGCGGGAACTCGTCGAACGTCCCCTCGCCGAGGTTGTGGTAGTACGAGTTGATCTGCCGGGCGCGCTTCGCGGCCACGAGCACGGAGGCGTAATTGGAGTCGACATGCTCGAGGAGCACGTCGATGCGAGGGTTGATCATGGTCCGAGGGTACCAGTGCCCGCGGCCGTCGACGCGATGTCTACCGGGGATCGGCCGGGTCGGCGAGCGCCGCGCCGACGATCGTCGACAGCTCGTCGACGGCGTCCTCGAGGCGGTCGTTGACCACGACGTGGCCGAACTCCTGCTGTGCGTCGAGCTCGCCCTCGGCGGTGTGCAGGCGCGCGTCGATCTGCTCGGGGTCGTCGGTCCCGCGCCCGACGAGCCTCGCCCGCAGCGCGTCGCGCGACGGCGGGGCGATGAACACCTGCACCGCCTCGGGCATCTCGCGGCGGACCTGACGGGCGCCCTGGACCTCGATCTCGAGGACGACGGGGTGGCCCGCGGCGACGCGCCGCTCGAGCTCCGCGCGCAGGGTCCCGTAGCGGCGCCCGGAGTACGTGGCGTGCTCGACGAACTGGCCTTCGTCGACGCGGCGCTGGAAATCTGCGTCCGTGAGGAAGTGGTAGTCGACGCCGTCCTCCTCGCCCGGCCGCGGCGCGCGCGTGGTCGCCGAGACGCTCAGCTCGAGCTCCGGCATCCGCTCGCGCAGCGATCGGATGAGGGTGCCCTTGCCGACACCCGAGGGTCCGGTGATGACGAAGACGCGCGCCACAGACGGCGATGGTGCCAGCGAGCCCGGTCCGATGCCTGCCGGCGGCTACCGGCGCAGCTGCGAGACGAGCTCGGTGCGCTGACGCTGCGAGAGCCCGCCGATCGTCTTGCTCGGCGAGATGCGGCACTGCTGCAGCACCTTGTTGACCTTGACGCGGCCGTACTTCGGCACCGCGAGGAGCATGTCGAAGACCTTCGCGGTCTGGACGTACTCGGGCGGGTTGAGCAGGAGCTTCTCGATGGTCACCCGCCCACCCTTGAGGTCCCTCTTCAGCTGCGCCCGGCGGGTCCTGATCTCGTTCGCGCGCTGGAGCGCGTCCATGCGCTGAATCAGGGATCGCTCAGGCGCCGCCGAGTGCTTCGGCGGCGTGTTTGTGGCCGGCGGCATCGAGCGGCGAGTCTACACACCGAGAGGGGCCAGGCAAGGCGAAACGGCCGAATTCGCCTCTACCTCAACCTCAGCTTGAGCCCTGTTCACCCTGCTTGATGGTTTTCGCACGATTTGCAGCGTTTTTGCGTAGGCGACCCTGTGCGGACGGCAACCTCAACCTAGGATGTCCCCGCTCTTTGCGTACAAATGGCGGAGTTCGCCGGCGATGCGCTCCCCGGCCGCCGGGTCGCGGAAGCTCTCCGTTCCGATGGCAACCAACGTGGCGCCGGCCTCGAGGAACTGGACCGCGTGGGCGCCGGTCTGGATGCCCCCCATGCCGACGATCGGGACCGTGACACGCTTTGCGACGGCGCGGACCTGCGCGAGCGCCACAGCGCGGACCGCCGGGCCCGACAGGCCGCCAGTCCCGCCGCCCAGCCATGGCGCGCCCGGCGCCCGCGGAGCCGGCGCGTAGGCGCGCAGCGTGTTGATGAGCGAGACGGCGTCCGCGCCGGCGACCTCCGCCGCCTGCCCGGCCGCCGCGGGGTCGGCCGCGTTGGGCGTCAGCTTGACGATCAGCGGCTTGGCGGTCAGCGGGCGGACGCGGGCCACCACGGCGCCCAGCTCGCGCGGATCGGCGCCGATGTCGAGGCCCGTCTTGACGTTCGGGCACGACACGTTGAGCTCGATCGCGTCGACCTCGGCCCGCGCGTCGACGGCCTCGACGAGCGCGGCCAGCTCGTCGGCGGTCGAGCCCATCACGTTCGTGATGAGCGGCACGGGCAGCCGGGCGAGCTCGGGCAGGTCATGGGCCAGATAGCCGGCCAGGCCCTTGTTCGGCAGCCCGATCGAGTTGATGAGGCCCGCCGGCGCCTCCCACAGCCGCGGCGGCGGGTTGCCGTCGCGCGGAGCCAGGGTGATCGTCTTCGAGACGAAGGCGCTGAACGGGAAGCGCTCGAGCAGCGCATCGCCGAAGGCGCGGCGCGCGGCGATCGCGTCGTAGGTGCCCGATCCGTTGACGATCGGGTGGGCCAGTTCGAGGCCGCAGAAGGAGACGGCGGCGGTCAATGCGCCGGCACCTCCGCGAGCAGTGCGGCGTCGAGCACGGGCCCGTCGACGCACAGGCGCACGTAGCCGCCGCCCCGCACCGGCACGACGCAGCCGAAGCAGGCGCCGAAGCCGCAGGCCATGCCGGCCTCGAGCGCGAGCTGGGCCGGGACGTCGCGCGCCGCGCACATCGCGCGCACGGCCTCGAGCATCGCCGGGGGCCCGCAGGCGTAGACGACGGCGTGCGGGTCGGCGTCGAGCTCGGCCGCGAGCAGGTCGGTCACGAGGCCGTGGTGGCCGGCGCTCCCGTCGTCGGTCGCGACCTGCGGGTTCGCCAGCAGGGCGGCCCCCTCGGCGTGCGGCCCGTCCCGGAAGCCGAGCAGGGCCGGGGCCGGGAGCCCCGCAGCCAGCAGCTCGTCCTGCCAGATGGCGAGCGGCGCGGTCCCGACGCCGCCGCCGCAGAGCAGCGCGCGGCGGCCGTCCGCCGGCGCGGTGAAGCCTCCGCCGAGCGGTCCGGTGACCCACAGCCCTTCGCCGGCGCCGAGCTCGACGAGCCGCGACGTGCCCGGCCCGACCGCCTCGAGCATGAACTGAAGCCCCGCGCCCGTGACGCGCAGCACCGAGAAGGCGCGCGGCAGGAACGGGCGCTCGTCGGCCCCGCCGCCCCAGCGCTCGGCCGCGGCGAGCATGTAGAACTGGCCCGGACGCGGGACCGGGCCGCCGGGGTCGGCCACGGTCAGCACCACGTAGGCGCCGAGCGCCCGGCGCTCGGCGACCTCGAGGCGGCGGCGGCCGAACGGGGCGAGCGTCCGGCCGTCCGCGCCCGCGCTCACCGGGCGGCCCCCGTGCGGGCGCGGCCGCCGTGCAGCTCCTGCAGAGACAGGACCTCGGGCTCCCCCTGGCGCGCCGCGGCGATCGCGCGGGCGGCGGCGAGACCGCCGGACAGCGTCGTCAGGCACGGGACGCCGCGCGCGACC
>JAXDHC010000597.1:0-4535 GCA_034664705.1 Solirubrobacteraceae bacterium | reverse complement strand
CGGGCCGCCGGGCGCGCGCGCCGGGTCCGGAGCGTGCTGCGCCGGTGAGCAGCAGCGCTCGGACGCTCTTCCGCGCGGTGCACGGGCGGCTGCCGGCCCCGGTGCGGCGCCTGCGCATGCGCCTCGTGCCCGGCTCGGCGGGCAGCTGGGGCTGGGAGGCGCGCTCGGAGGCCAACGCCGAGCTGTACTGGGAGTCCACGGACCGCCCGCACCGGGCGCCGCTGCTCGAGCACCTCGCGAGCTTCTCCGGCGCCGCGACCTTCCTCGAGCTCGGCAGCAGCGCCGGCCCGAACCTGCGCCTGGCGGCGGAGCGGTTCCCCGAGGCCCGCCTGAGCGGGTTCGACATCGACGCGATGGCGATCGCGTACGGCCAGGCGCGCTTCGACGAGCTCCACCCCGGCCGCGTGACGCTGCGGGCCGGGCGCATCGGTGCGCTCGTCGCCGGGCTGCCCGACCGCTCCGAGGACGTCGTCTTCTCGGCGTACGCCCGCGCCTACCTCTCCCCCCGGGAGCTGCCCAAGGTGCTGCGCGACGCGATTCGCGTCGCGCGCGCGGGGCTCGTCCTCGCCGAGCCGCAGGCCGTCGCCGGGTACCCCGCCGGCCTCACGAAGGACACGCCCGAGTGGCGCCACGACTATGCGCGCGTCCTCGAGGACCTGGGCCTCGACCGGGCGGCGATGCTCATCGACGACGCCGACCCCGACAGCGACTTCGCGACCCTCGTGGCCCGCCTCGCGCCCGATGCGCGCTGACCCGTCGTGGGCGCCGCGCTGCTCAAGGGTCGTCGAGGGCTAGTAGCGTGTTGCCCCGGCCGATCGCCTGCCGGCCGGCGATCGTCCCCGGAGCGGATCGGGACCTGAGCCTCCGGCTCGGTGCGATCGGCCGTCCCGGCCGTCGACTCGACGAGCGATGACCCCGACCATGTCCTCCCGCGCCCGTAACGCCCGCCCCGCGCCCGCCGCGGAGGGCTCGCGCTGATGTCTGCGCGCGGGCTCCGGTGGCCGGCCGCCGCGCTCCTGCGCCGCCGCCGGAGCGCCGGTGGCGAGGACGAGGGCCGGTCGCTGCGCGAGGTCATCGCCGGCTACCGCGAGGCCGGCGCCACCTCGCGGCGCTCGCTGCTGCTGCTCGCCTGCCTGGCCGCCAGCGGCATGCTCGAGGGCCTGGCGCTGACCGCCCTGATCCCGGCGCTGAACGCCGGGTTCTCCGAGGGCCGCGACGTCGGGTTCCTCAACCGCCTGCTCGGCGTCACGGCCGGCACCGACTCCGACACGATCATCATCCGCTCGGTCGTCGCGTTCGCCGTGCTGGGCGCGACGTCGGCGTTCGCGACCTTCATCGTGGGCCGGCTCACCCTCTCGGTCCGGTTCATGGTCGAGTCGAACCTGCGCCGCGCGATGACGCGGGCGCTGATGGACATGCCGTGGCTGCCCTTCCTCGAGATGCGCCTGGGCAACATCACCAAGGTCACGCTGCTCGACGGCGCGCACGTCGCGACGGGGCTCGTGAGCCTGCTGCAGGCCTTCGGCGCGATGCTCATCGCGCTGGTGTTCCTGGGGATCTCGCTCGTGATCTCCGTCCCGCTGACCGCGTTCACGCTGGCGTTCGGCGCCTTCGCCGTGCTGGCCTACCGCCGGGCGTCGACGCGCGCCGGCAAGCACTCGGCCGACCTGACCGCGGCCACCGACGAGCTGAGCCGCGAGACGACGGAGATCTTCGGCGGCTTCAAGTACGTGCGCGCCAGCGGCCTCACCGAGGAGGCCTGGCGGCGGACCGCCGCGCTGATCGAGCGCTGTCGCGACACCTCGATGAAGAGCACCGTCCCGCAGACCGTCGTCCGCTTCGTCTACGAGGCCGGCGGGATCCTGTTCGTCGCCGCGTTCCTCGGCTTCTCGCTGCTCGCCGCGTCGGTGCCGATCGGCACGTCGCTCGTCTTCCTCGCCGTCTTCTACCGGCTCGCGCCGCGCCTGACCGTCGTCAACGACTCGCTGTACACGGCCCGCATGCTCTACCCGTGGTACGAGGGCTGGCGCAAGACGTTCGACGCCGCCCGGGCCCACGAGCGCGCGCCGCGCGGCGGGCGCCGGATGCCCGGGTTCGACGTGGTCTCCGCCAGCGACGTGGAGTTCGCCTATCCGCGTGGCGGCAACGTGCTGTCGGGCGTCAGCGTCGAGGTGCGCAAGGGCTCCTGCACCGCGATCGTCGGCGAGTCCGGGAGCGGCAAGACCACGCTCATGGACCTGACGATCGGGTTGCTGCGGCCCCAGGGCGGCGGGGTCTCCGTCGACGGCGTCCCGCTCGACGAGATCGACCGCGAGTGGTGGCACGGCCAGCTCGGGCTCGTGATGCAGGACAGCACCATGTTCTCCGGCAGCGTCCTCGACAACGTCGCCATCGGCGAGCCCGAGCCCGATCGCGACCGCGTCCTGCAGTGCCTGTCGATGGCGGCCGCCGAGCAGTTCGTCGTCGCCATGCCCGAGGGCATGGACACGCACGTCGGCGAGCGCGGCTCGAAGCTCTCCGGCGGCCAGCGCCAGCGGCTCGCGCTGGCGCGGGCCCTGTACCGCGACCCCGGGCTGCTGTGCCTCGACGAGGCGACCGGCTCCCTGGACAGCGAGTCCGAGGCGCTGATCCTCGACGCCGTCTCGCGCGTGAAGCGCGATCGCGCCGTGCTGCTGGTCACGCACCGCGTGCGCACGCTGATGATCGCCGACCAGATCGTCGTGCTCGACAAGGGCCGGGTCGCCGAGGTGGGGTCGTGGGAGGAGCTGACGTCCGCGCCCACGCGCTTCCGGCGGCTCGTCGAGAGCCAGGCGTAGATGCGCTCGGCCGCCCGTCTCCTCAAGCGCCGCATCACCGGCTTCCTCTTCTCCGAGGGCCCGTTCCGGATCGCCGGCCGCATGCTCGGTCCGAGCGTCATGGCGCGCGTCTGCGTGCGCTTCATCGAGCCGGACGAGGGCGCGGGCGCGCCATCCTGCCTGTGCATCAACCGCGACGTGTTCGGCAAGGACATCCACCAGCTGCGCGCGCGCACGGCGCGGGCGTGGCCGGCGGTCAACCAGCACCTCCTCTACCTGTGCCAGCAGGCGTGGCTGCCGCGAGCGTTCTTCCGCCAGACCGCGTTCCAGGCCGACCTGCCGGGGCTTTCCCCGCGCGCCGTCGTGCGGGCGGAGCGCTTCGCGCAGGCGTTCGTGCGCCGGGCGCGGGCCCGGCACGGCATCGCGGCGATCCTCACGGCGAACGTCGACTACGCACCCGACGAGTTCGTGCGGCGCGCCGCCCAGCGCGACGGCATGCCGTTCCTCGTGCTGCACAAGGAGCACGCGAACACAGAGTACGGCCATCGCGCCTTCGCCGCGAGCCTGACGGGGTACCGCTTCCACGGCGACGCCGTGGCGGTGTTCGGGCCGCGGACGAAGACGATCCTCGTCGACGAGGGCGTCTGCCCGCCGGAGCAGATCGTCGTCACCGGCCCGCCGCGCTTCGACGAGTGGGTGGACCTCCCGGCGGACGCGCCCCGCGATCTCGCCGTGCTCTTCGCGTTCAGCCGCGACGACCAGGAGGGGTCGGCCAGCTTCCCCGACGTGCTCGCCGCCTTCGTCGCCGCCGCCGAGGCATGCGGCGCCGACGGCTCGCGGTTCGTCGTGAAGTGCCGCGACCCCTACGAGGAGGCGGTGGTCGGCGAGATGGCGGCGCGCTACGGCGCGCGCATCAGCGTGACGTCCGCCACGCCGGTCCCCGAGCTGCTGCACCGGGCGTTCGCCGCCGTCGGCTTCTGCTCGCTGGCGGTGACCGAGGCGCTGCTGTCGCGCGCGACGGTGATCTCACCGCGCTTCGGCCACTGCCAGAACGCCATCGACGCCCAGCTCGACGACACCGAGCCGGGCGTGCGCGACGCCGTGCGGTTCCCGCAGTCGGCGCGCGAGCTGACCGACGCGGTGGTCGAGGCGGCCGGCGCGGAGCTCTCCGCCGAGGCGCTGCGAGCGCGCGAGCGCGTCGTCCACGACTTCTTCTGCGCGCCGAGCCCGACCTACAGCGCGCTCGTCGACGCGTTCGTCCGCGACGGCATCGCCGGGCGGGGCGACGGCGCCGTTGCGGGCGTCCCGGGCGCCGTCGGAGCGCCCGGCGCCGGCGCCGTCGTCAGCGGCTGACCGCGAGCGGTCGCCCCGGCCGCGACTCCACGCCGACCGCGCGCAGCAGCGTGACCTCGGTGGCGCGCGCGTGCTCGCGGTAGCCCGCGGCGGCGAACGCCCGCAGCGAGGGCTCGTTGGTCGGCTTGATGACCGCGCGAAGCGTGCTGACGCCGAGGATGTGCGGCGCGGCCTGCGCCGCCTGGTCGAGCGCCGCCGTCGCCAGCCGGCGGCCGCGCGCCTGCGGCGCGAGCGCGATGGAGACCTCCGCCGTGGCCGGGTCGTCCGCGTCGCGGTCGAGCCGGATCGAGCCGACTGGCCGCCCGTGCTCCTCGGCGATCCACAGCGCGCGCGCGGGATCGGCCAGGACGCGCTCGAACCAGGCGGCGTGGTCGGCGGGGTCGACGG
>JAXDHC010000596.1:0-4457 GCA_034664705.1 Solirubrobacteraceae bacterium | reverse complement strand
AGCGGAGGATCGGCTGGGCCTCCGAGAAGAGGTTGCTGACGACGGACACCCCGGCCTCGCCGGTCGGCGTCGGCTCCCCGGTCTCGGGGTGCAGCGCCTCGGCGACGTAGCAGTCCTCGAGCAGGTGGACGCTGTAGGGGGGCTCGTCGCGCTGGGCGTCGGCGAGGCACTGGTAGCCGAGCGGCGCCATGGCCATCTCGGTGCACCCGTAGATGTCGAGCATCGTCGCGCCCCAGGCCTGCTCGACGCGCTGCTTGGTGGCGGCGATGCACGGGCCGGGCTCGCCCGCTGTGATGACGAGGCGGATCGAGCCGGCGGCCGGGTCGTCGCCCATCTCGGCCGCCGTCTCGGCCAGGAACAGCGCGTAGCTCGGCGTGCAGATGAGGACCGTGGGCTCGTAGGTGCGGATGAAGACCGCGCGCCGCCGGGTCTCCAGGCCGCCCGCCGGGATGACCGGGCAGCCGATCAGGTTCATGCCGTAGTGCGCGCCCCAGAACGCGACGAACGGCCCGTAGCCGAAGCAGTTGATGAGCACGTCGCCGGGCCGGACGCCCTGCGCCCAGAGCGCCCGGGCCCAGATCCACGACCAGAGGTCGCGGTCGTGCAGCGTGTGGCGGAACGCCCGCGGCAGCGCGGTCGTCCCCGAGGTGGCGAAGAACATCCAGCCGTGCCGGGTCCACTCCTCGTGGGTGACCGGCGAGAACGTGCCCCACGGCGGGTGGGCGGCCTGGTCCTCCACCCACTCGGCCTTGCGGGTCACGGGGACCTTCCACAGGTCGTCGACCGACCGCACGTCGCGCGGCGTGAGGCCCACGGCCTCGAACTTCTCGCGGTAGAAGGGGCTGCAGGCGTGGAGGTAGGCGAACGCCGCCTCGACCTTCTCGCTCTGGATCTCGCGCAGCCGATCCGCGTCCGCGCGGTCGAGGTCAGGCGACCACCAGTCCGCTCCGCCGGGCTCCGACGGATCGAGCTGCCAGCGTCGAACGACGTCGAGCCACCGCGTCCTCGGATCCAAGGCTGCTCCCTCCTCGTCCACCCGACCGACCGGGCGGTCGGGAAAGAGATAGCACGGATCCGCGCGAATCGCCAATGGGGCGTCAGCGGCGCGCGGGCCGCCCCGCGGCGAAACGGCCCGACGTCCTACGCGCGCCGGTAGCGGAGGTAGACGACGCGTGAGGCGAACGTCCGCGTCTCGACGAGCTCGAGCTCGATCCGCGCTTCGACGGCGGGGAAGTACGGCGTGCCGGCGCCCAGGACCACCGGGCTCACGAAGAGCCGGTACTCGTCGACGAGACCGAGCTCGATCAGGCCGGCGGCCAGCCCGGCGCCGCCGACGGCCAGGTCCTTCCCCGGCTGCTCCTTGAGCTCGGCGACCTCTTCGGCGACGCCGTCCGCGGCCAGCCGGGCGTTGCCCTCCACCTTCTCGAGCGTCGTCGAGAACACGATCTTCGGCAGGCCCTTCCAGATGCGGGCGAACTCGAGCTCGTGCTCCGCGGCCGACGGGTTCTCGTCGGCGGTCTCCCAATACAGCATCTCCTCGTACAGCCGCCGTCCGCAGAGGTGCCCGCCCAGCTCCCGCGTCTGCTCGTTGTGGAACCGATGCCGCTCCTCATCCGGAGCCGACCAGTCGATCTCGCCGCCGGGCCCGGCGATGAAGCCGTCCAGCGACACGCCCATCGAGTAGATCACCTTCCGCATCACGGTCCTCCTCGGTTGCGCCCAGTCTTCCGTGATGTATGACCTCGCGCCGCCGTCATGCTCATCGGTGGCGGGTCGATCGCGCGCCGCCGGACGACGCCCGAGCGCAGCCACCGAGCCCTACAGCACCCGCACGTCCGCCCCCGCCGCCTCGAACGGCGCGGGCATCACCTCGGCCCAGCCCGCGGACTCCGCGCGCAGCGCGTGGAGGACGGCCGCCGTGCGGTCGGCGAGGCACCACATCAGCACCGTTGGCCCCGCCCCGGAGATCGTCGCGCCGAGCGCGCCCAACGACGGCGCCCGGCGGACGAGCTCCATCGAGCGCGGGTAGAGGTGCTCGCGGCGCGGCTGGTGCAGGCGATCGGCAAGGCCGGCGGCCACGAGGTCCCAATCGCCGCGGGCGAGGCCGAGCATCAGCAGCGCGCCGTGGGCGGTGTTGAAGACGGCGTCGGCCATGGGGACCTCGGGCGGCAGGGCGGCGCGCGCCTGCTTCGTGCGGACCGGCGTGTGCGGGACGACGACGACCGCCTCCAGGCCCTCCGGCGGGTCGAAGCGCGTCGCGCCTCCGTCGGCGCACACGACGAAGCCGCCCAGCAGGGCGGCGGCCGCGTTGTCCGGATGGCCCTCGAGCTCGTCGGCGAGCGGGAGCAGGTCGGCCTCGCGCCCGAAGAGATGGTCCGCGGCGGCGAGGCCGGCGACGTAGGCCGCGGCGCTCGAGCCCAGCCCGCCCGAGAGCGGGATCGTCGAGCGGATGCGGAAGGTGAACGCCTCCGGCGACCCGAGCCGCGCGAAGCCCCGCACGGCGAGGTTGCGGCGGTCGCGGGCGATCGCGAGGTCGGTCTCGACCGCGAACGCGCCGGTCTCCTCCACCTCGAGCTGCACGTGCATGCCCACGGCGGCCGCGAAGCTGTCGAAGCCCGGGCCGAGGTTGGCGCTCGAGGCCGGGACGCTGACGAGGATGCGGCGGCTCACGGAGCGCTCAGCTGAGGATCGCGTGCTCGACCGCGTCGAGCTCGGGCTCGCAGGGCACGACCGACCCGGACTGCTCCAGGGCGGTCTGCGGGTCCTTGAGCCCGTGGCCGGTCAGCACGCAGACGATGCGCCCGGCTCCGCGCGCGCCGTACTTCATCAGGCCGGCCACCGACGCGGCGCTCGCCGGCTCGCAGAAGATCCCCTCCCGCGCGGCGAGGAAGCGGTAGGCGTCGAGGATCTCGTCGTCGCTGACGGCGTCGATGGCCCCGCCGGACTCCGTCATCGCCCCCATCGCCTCCTCCCAGCGCGCCGGGTTGCCGATCCGGATGGCGCTCGCGACCGTCTCGGGGCGCTCCACGCGGTGGCCGAGCACGAGCGGCGCGGCGCCCTCGGCCTGGAAGCCGAACATCCGCGGCGCGGCGTCCGACTCGCGGAAGCCCTTCCAGTAGGCGGTGATGTTGCCGGCGTTGCCGACCGGGATGCAGAGCCCGTCGATCTCGCCGAGCTCCTCGAGGACCTCGAACGCCGCGGTCTTCTGGCCCTCGAGCCGCAGCGGGTTCACCGAGTTGACCAGCGCGATCGGATGGCGCTGCGTGATCTCGCGGACGAGCTCGAGCGCCTCGTCGAAGTTGCCGCGCAGCGCGATGACGCGCGCGCCGTGCATGAGCGCCTGGGCCAGCTTGCCGGCGGCGATCTTGCCCTCCGGCACGATCACGGCGCCGCCGATCCCGGCGCGCGCCGCATAGGCCGCCAGCGACGCGGCCGTGTTGCCCGTCGAGGCGCACACGACCGCCTCGGCGCCGTTGCGGACGGCGTCGGAGACCGCGCACGTCATGCCGCGGTCCTTGAACGAGCCGGTCGGGTTGGCCCCCTCGAGCTTCAGCCAGACCTCGGCGCCGACGGCCTCGCCGACCGCGGGCGCGCGGACGAGCGGCGTCGACCCCTCGCTGAGGGAGACCACGGCATCGCCGTCCGCGAACGGCAGGCGGTCGCGGTAGCGCTCGATGAGGCCGGGCATCGGTCGCGTCTCCTAGACGAACTCTTCGTCGATGACGCGGATCGCGCGCGGCCGCGCCCGCATGAAGTCGAGCGCCGCGATGAGGTCGACGGCCGCGTAGAACTTCGACTCGAGGATGGGATGCGTGACCATGACGAGTCGCGCGTTCTCTCCGAGGCCCTTCTGCACCACCGAGCGGATCGACGCGCCCTGCAGGCCGAGGAGCTGCGCGATCTGGGCGAGCACGCCGGGGCGGTCGGCGACCTCCAGGTGCAGGTAGAAGGCCGACTCGACGTCGGCGACGATCGGCAGGCGCCCGGTCGTCGGCGGCATCCTCGCCGGCGGGATCATCGCGCTGATGACGTCGCCGAGCACCGCGCTGGCCGTCTGCGGACCGCCCGCGCCCGGGCCGCTCATGGTGATCTCGGTGATCGACTGCGACTCGATCGTGACGGCGTTGAACGGGCCGCCGACCGACGCGAGCGGATGGTCGCCGTACAGGAACGCCGGGTGCACGCGGACGCTGATGCCCTCGTCGATGCGCTCGGCCGTGCCGATCAGCTTCAGGCCGAGCCCGAGATCGCGGGCGTAGGCCATGTCGTCGGCGGTGAGGTGCTCGATGCCCTCGTAGGGCACGTCGGCGAGGTGCACCGGCGTGTTGAACGCGAGCCGGGCGAGGATCGCCATCTTCGCCGCCGCGTCCTTGCCGTTGACGTCGTCGCTGGGGTCGGCCTCGGCGTAGCCGAGCCGCTGGGCCTCGGCGAGCGCGTCGGCGTAGGCGGCGCCGGTC
>JAXDHC010000595.1:0-4257 GCA_034664705.1 Solirubrobacteraceae bacterium | reverse complement strand
CGCGTACCTCCTCACGCTGGCGCCGCGCGCGCACGGCGCGCCGCACCTCACCCACAAGGGCGTCGAGCTCGTCGCGGTCGTCAGCGGGCTCGTCCAGGTGCTCCTCGACTCCGGGCGCCCCGTCCAGCGCCGCGGCGAGACGCTGCTGGCCCAGCGCACCGCGGTGCTGGGCTGGCGCAACGTCGGCGAGAGCGAGGCCACGCTGTTCTGGATCCTGCGCGACGACGACTGACCCGCGCGACGTCCGTCACCAGACCTGGAAGCGGCGGTGAAGGCGCGGGTCGCCGCCGGCGCCGGTCGCCACTAGCCCTCCGCGGCGAGCGCGATCGCGCGCTCGAGGTACTCGTCTGCCTTCGCGGTCAGGCGGACGAGCCCGTAGGCGTCGAGCGTCGCGCGCTTCAGGTCGGTCGCGCCGGCGGTCGCCAGGCGATCCATGAGCTCGGCCACCTCGTCGAGCGGCACCTCGTCGAGCGTGCGCGGCCCGAGCTCGCGGACGCGCACCCGCGGGCTCCCGGCCGGGCGCAGGGTCGGGTCGTCCGGGTCCTCCTCGTCGATCTCGACCCGCCCCGCCATCCGCAGGCGGTAGGCGGCCGACGACAGCGGCGCCCGCACGATCGTCGTCAGCTTCTTGCCGCCCGCCGCACGGTTGTAGAGGGCGTAGGCGCGCGAGGACAGCACGGGGCCCTCGGCGGCGACGATCTCCGCGAGCACGGGGTCGATCACGCCGCGCCCGGCCGTGCGGGGGTCCGCGACAGCGCGCGGCTCCCACGCCGAGTACGGGGCGAGCGCGACGCCGCCCCCAGCCGCGCCTCCGCTGCCGCTCGCGCCGGCCGGCGCCGGCTCGGCCGACGCCCACTGGCCCAGCGGCCAGCCCGCGACCGCGCCCGACGACGCCTGCGGGTCGTCGAGCTCGACGACCGCGGCCGCGCCGGCGTGCTCGCGGAGGACGGCCCGCTGGTCGGCGCCGCCGGGGCCGGCGACGACGACCGCGGCGACCGGGAGCCCCACGGACCGCGCGCCCTCGATCGTGAGCAGCGCGTGGTTGGCGAGGTCCGGACCGCCGGGCGCGACGACCACCACGGTCGCGCCGCGCGCGCGGGTCGCGTCGCGGACGAGGCCGTCGCCGTCGCGCCGGGGCGCAAGGAGGCCGGGCGCGCTGCGGACGCTCACGCCCTCCGGGGCCTGGCGCTCCATCGCGCGGACGAGGTCGCGAGCGTCGAAGCCCGCCGTGGTGGAGACGAGGAGCAGCTCGGGCACGCCGGGAGCATAGGCGCGCATGCCCGCGGCGTCGCCGTCCGGTAGGGATACCGGCCATGCGCGCCATCGCCATCACCGACTTCGGCGGCCCGGACCGCCTCCAGGTCCTCGACCTGCCCGAGCCGCTCGTCGGCCCCGACACGGTGCGCATCCGCGTGCGCGCGGCCGGGGTCAACCCCGTCGACCACAAGATGCGCCAGGGCAACCTGGCCGGGCGCTTCCCGCACTTCTTCCCGCTCATCCTCGGCTGGGACGCGGCGGGCGTCGTGGAGTCCGTCGGCCCGGCGGTCGTCGGCTTCGCCCCGGGCGACGAGGTGTACGGCTACTTCCGCAAGGACCACGTCCGCGACGGCACCTACGCCGAGCTGGCCACGATGCGCGACAGCGCCCTGGCGCCGAAGCCCGCGACGCTCTCGTTCGAGGAGGCCGGGGCGGTCCCGCTCGCCGGGCTCACCGCTCTGCAGGTCATCCGCGACGCGCTCGACATCCGGGGCGGGGACCGGCTCCTGGTGCTCGGCGCCTCGGGCGGGGTCGGTAGCTTCGCCGTCCAGATCGCCAAGGCCCGCGGCGCGCACGTGATCGCGGTCGCCGGCGCGGCGAACCACGACTACCTGCGCGAGCTCGGCGCCGACGAGGCGATCGACTACGCCGCCGAGGACGTCGTGGAGGCGGTGCGCACGGTGCATCCCGACGGGATCGAGGCGGTCGCCGACTTCGCCGGCAGCCCGGCGCCGGAGCGCAGCGCCGACGTGCTCCGGCGGGGCCGCGGGCGCTTCGCGTCGATCGTCCAGCCGCCCGACCGCGACGCGTTCGCGGCGCGCGGCATCGACGCGCGCTACATCTTCGTGCGGGCCGACGGCGCCGGACTGCGGACGCTCGCCGCGATGGCGGATGCCGGCGAGCTGCGCGTGCACCTCGCGCAGGTCGTCCCGCTCGAGGAGGCGGCGCGCGCGCACGAGCAGCTCGAGACCGGGCACACGCGCGGCAAGGTCGTCCTGCGCGTCTGAGGGCAGGCAGGATTCCGCCCCGCGCGCGGGAACAGTGCGGCGCCATGCACGATGTCTTCGCCCGCCTCGATCGATCGCCGCGCAGCCTCACCGCCGGGCCCTGGGTGCGCCGGGGCCTGCTCGTGGCGCTGGGGGTCGTGGTCGTCCTCGCGCTCCTCAACCGGTTCGGGCAGCACCCGGCCGGGAGCGCGGTCACGACGCCCGCGGCGGTGATGCGCCTGGAGGCGCCGGAGCACATCCGCGGCGGCCTCTTCTTCCAGTCGCGCATCGACATCCGCGCCCTGCGCGACATCGAGCACCCGCGGATCGTCCTCGACGACGGCTGGGTGGAGGGCATGCAGGTCAACTCGATCGAGCCCTCGCCCGTCGGCGAAGCGTCGCGCGACGGCCGCATCGTCCTCAGCTACGACGCGCTGTCGGCGGGCGACGTGCTGCGCGTCTGGTTCCAGTTCGAGGTCGACCCGACGAACGTCGGGCGCCGCTCCTACGGCGTCGAGCTCGACGACGCGGACCGCCCGCTCGCCCGCCTGTCCCCCACGATCACCGTCCTGCCCTGACCCATGGATCTCGTCTACCGCTCCGCCTTCGCCTTCGCGCTCATCTTCCTCGTCACGCGGGCCGTCGGCCGGCGCGAGCTGAGCTCGATGGAGCCGTTCGACATGATCCTGCTCGTCGTCATCGGCGACCTCGTGCAGCAGGGCGTGACCCAGAGCGACTACTCGCTCACCGGCGCGACGACGGTGATCTCGACCCTCGCGCTCCTCACGGTCGCCACCGCGTGGCTGAGCTACCGCGTGCGGTCGCTGCGTCCGGTCCTCGAGGGCGAGCCGATCGTCCTCATCTCCGACGGCGAGCTCATCTCGCGCAACCTGCGCCGCGAGCGCATCACGATCGAGGAGATCGAGGCCGAGGCGCGCCTGCAGCAGATCGCCGCGCTGGACGACGTGCGCTTCGCGGTGCTCGAGACGAACGGGCGGATCAGCTTCGCGACGCGCAGCTAGATGGTTGATTTCGCCGTCGTGCCCGGCTGGCGTCGTATCCGATGTCAGACGGGGGCGAGGGTCGTGGAATCAACCATCTAAGAGGCGCTCGAGCAGCGCCACGCCGTGGGGCGCGACGAGCTCCGCCACCGGCACGTCATCCGTCAGCTCGCGCTCCTCGCCGGTGAGCACGTCACGCCAGCGCCCGGGCGCCGAGAGCCGGGCGTCCTCCCAGCCGCGCACCGGGACCACCACGAGGACCTCGCCGGCGCGCCGGTACGCCGCCACCCCGGGCCCAGCCTCGACGGGCTCGTAGGACCCGAAGAACGCCGACGGCCGGCGCGCGCGCAGCTCCAGCGCCTTCCAGATCAGGAAGAGCTTCATCGTCTCGGGCGTCGGCGCGGCGCCGTCGCGCAGCGCCGCGAGCGCCCGGCGGCGGGCGTCCCAGTCGACGGGGCGGCGGTTGTCGGGGTCGACGAGGCTCAGCGCCTCGAGCTCGTCGCCCTGATAGACGTCGGCCACCCCCGGCGAGGTCAGCTTGAGCAGCAGCTGCCCGAGCGCGCTGCGCCGGCCCTCCTCGGCCACCCGCGCCGCGAACGGCTCGAAGTCGCGCAGGAACGGGCGGTGGCTCAGGAGGGCGACGGCGAAGCGCTTGACCCGCGTCTCCCAGTCCTCGTCCTGCTCGACCCAGCTCGTGTTGCGCTTGGCCTCGCGCAACGCCTTCTCGAGGTAGGCCTCGAGGCGCTCGGCCTCGATCGGCCACGCGCCCACGAGGGTCTGGTAGATCAGGTACTCCTCGTTGGCGTCCGGGGCGCCGTCCTTGCGCAGCTCGGCGTTGACCTCGCGCCAGCGCAGCACGTGCTCGCGCCACTCGCCGGCCATGCCGGCCAGCGCGCCGATGCGGGCGCGCACGTCGCCGCTGCGCTTCGTGTCGTGGGTCTGGGTGACGAGCAGGCCGCGCGGGAAGCGCCACGCGCGCTCGGCGTTCGCGGCGTGGAGCTCGGCGACGGAGA
>JAXDHC010000594.1:0-9448 GCA_034664705.1 Solirubrobacteraceae bacterium | reverse complement strand
CGTGCTCTTCCACGGCGTGTTCGTCCGCGGGGGCGCGCGCCTCTCGGTGCGCGAGAGCTACCAGATCACGATGGCCTCGCTGGCGGCGACGCGGATCTTCGCCGCCGGCGGCGCGGGCGGCATCGCGCTGACCGCCTGGGCGATGCGCCGCGCGGGCATGGACCGGCGCGCGGTCGCGGACCGCACCATCACCTTCCTCGTGCTCACCTACGCCGTCTACATGGCCGCGATCGTGGTGGTCGGCGTGGGCCTGCGCATCGGGCTGTTCCCGGGCCCGGCGCCGTTCGGGATGACCGTCGTGCCGGCCGTCTTCGCGGCGGTCTCGATCGTCCTGACGCTCCTGCTGTCGCTGACGCCGACCGACCTGCAGCGGCGCATGGACGCGTTCGCCTGCCGCGGCGGGCGCCTGGCGAACTTCGTGCGCCGGGCCGCCAGCCTGCCCGCCGCGATGTCGGCCGGCGTGCGCCTGGCGATCCACCAGATCCGCGAGCGCGACCCCGCGGTGGTCGGCGCGATCGCCTACTGGTTCTTCAACGTCGCCGTCCTCTGGGCGGCCTTCCGCGCGTTCGGCCAGTCGCCGTCGTGGGCCGTGATCCTGATGGCCTACCTGGTGGGCATGCTCGGCAACCTCCTGCCGCTGCCCGGCGGCGTGGGCGGCGTCGACGGCGGCATGATCGGCGCGCTCATCGCCTTCGGCGTGAGCAGCGGACTCTCGGTCGTGGTGGTGCTGACCTACCGCGCGTTCGCGTTCTGGCTGCCCACCATCCCGGGCGCGATCGCCTTCTTCCAGCTGCGGCGTACGGTCGCCCGCTGGCGGGAAGAGCGCGACCGGGATCGGGCGGGCGCGGCCGCCGCCGCGGCACGTGTGTAGGACCGCGGCCCGGAGGGGCTACTATACAAAGTGAAGTGATACCCGAGAAGCGAGGCGCACGTGCCTGAGGAAGTCGAGAACGTCATCATCATCGGCAGCGGTCCGGCCGGTTACACGGCCGCGCTGTACACGTCCCGCGCCAACCTGAACCCGCTGGTGATCGAGGGCTTCTTCTGGGGTGGCCTGCTGCAGCAGACCACCGACGTGGAGAACTACCCCGGCTTCCCCGAGGGCATCATGGGCCCGGAGATGATGCAGAAGTTCCGCGACCAGGCGGAGCGCTTCGGCACCCGGTTCATCACCGACCAGGCCACCAAGGTGGAGCTGTCGCGCGAGCCGGGCGGCATCCACAAGGTGTGGGTCGGCGACGAGCTGCATCAGGCGCGGACCGTGGTCCTCGCGATGGGCGCCGAGCACAAGAAGCTCGGCATCGTGGGCGAGGAGGAGCTCAGCGGCGCGGGCGTGTCCTACTGCGCCACGTGCGACGCGGCCTTCTTCAAGGAGAAGCCGACGCTCATCGTCGGCGGCGGCGACAGCGCCATGGAGGAGGCGATCTTTCTCTCGAAGTTCGCCTCGAAGGTGACGGTCGTCCATCGCCGCCCGGAGTTCCGCGCGTCGAAGATCATGCTCGAGCGCGCCCGCGCGATCGAGAACATCGATTTCCTGACGCCGTACACCGTCGACGAGTTCAAGGCGGGCGCCGGCCCGTTCCAGCGGATCGCCGTCCTGCGCAACACCGAGACCGGCGAGGCCATGGAGATGGAGATCGGCGGGGCGTTCATCGCCATCGGTCACGAGCCGCAGTCGGGGATCGTGCAGGGCCAGGTGCGCACGGACGACGAGGGCTACGTCGTCACCGAGGGGAAGTCGACCCGCACCGGCGTGCCGGGCGTGCTGGCGGCCGGCGACCTCGTCGACCATACGTACCGCCAGGCGGTCACCGCCGCCGGGTCGGGCTGCCAGGCGGCCCTCGACGCCGAGTGGTACCTGCGCGACACGCCGCAGGTCCCGACCCCGGAGGGGCTGCCGGAGGGCGACCTCGCCGAGGCGCAGTGGGCGCCGACGAGCAGCTGAGCGGCCGCCGCCGCGGGCCGGCCTACGCCTGGCCCGCGGCCGGGGCGGCCGGCGCGCCGCGCACGAGCGTGACGCTCAGGCGGTCGCCCGCGCGCGAGACGCGGTAGGCGCAGCCCAGGCCCTCGACCCGCGGGGCGCCGTCGCCGGCGACGAGCGCCGTCCCCTCGTCCACCGCCCAGCCCTCGTCCGCGAGGCCCGCGTGCACGGCGTGGAGGAGGCGGGTCGGCGTGCCCCACTGCGCCGCGTGCACGTCGACGGCGAACGGGACGAGGCCGAGGCCGGGGAGCACGGCGAGCGCGTCGAGGTCCTCGCCGGCCTCCGGCGCGCAGACCTCGACGCCGTCCAGGCGCCAGCCGCCGACGATCGCCATGCTCGCCGCCATCGCGGCGCCGGCCGAGAAGCCGGCGTACGGGACCCCGGGCGGCAGCCAGCCCGTGCCGCCCGCCGCGACGAGCGCCTCCTGGTAGCCCGGGGTCCAGCCGCCGGCGACGAAGATCCCCGCCGCGCCGGCGACGTCCTCGGCCCGCGGCGGGCGCGTGGGGGAGACGACGACGGCGTGGCTGTCGCGCGCGCCGGCGACCGCGAGCGCCCGCGTCCATCGCGCCGGGTCGGTCTCGGAGCCCTCGTCGAGGACGACGACGGCGATCGGGCCGTCGCCGACGGCCCGGACGAACGGAGCGTGCGAGGCGCGGACGGCGTCGTCGTCGCGGCCGCCGCCGATGAGGAACACGGGGGACATCGCCGTAGCCTTCCCGCCCGTGAGGGACAGACCCGAAGCCCGGCGCCGCGCCATCCGTGCGGTGTCGGGCGACGCGGGCGTGCTGCGGCGCCGGCGCGCCTGTCGCCCGCTCGTCGGTGGGCAGGGCTCTCCCTGGCGGGCTCGGAGCTCACGTTCGTCGCCGTCCCGTTCCGGACGTACGAGCTCACGGCTCGTCGCTCGCTCCGCCCGGCCGCGGCGCCGCCCCGTGCGGTGATCCGGGGACGGCGCCGCGGCGAACACTGTGCAACGTGCTTGAACGCCCCAGGGGAAGTGACCGACCCGGCGAATCTCCCTGAGAGATCTGGGAACACCGAGTAGTGAGAGACCCGATGCCGACGCACCAGTTCATGTATCCGAAGGTCACGCCGGTCGCCGCCCCTCAGGGGACGCGCAAGCCGGCCGGCGCTTCGGCCCAGCGCCCGCCGCGCTGAGCGGCTCAGGCGCGGGCGCTCCCCGCGCCCGTGCTGCGCGGCGTCAGTGACCCGCCGCCTCTCCGGCCGCCGACATGCCCTCGCGCGCGCGGTGCGGCGGCGCCCAGAGCACGAGGACGTGGAGGTCCTCGTCGACGGAGTGGAAGCGGTGCTGGACGCCCGTCGCGACATGGACGATCGAGCCGGCCTGCACGGGCCGGTCCTCTCCGGCCACCCGGATCTGCCCGCGCCCGGCCATGACGACGTAGACCTCGTCCTCCGCGTGCGGCTGCTGCGTGTCCTCGCCGCCGGCCGGCCAGACCGACATGCCCAGGCTGAGCATCTCGCGGCGGAAGAAGTCGGTGTACGTGTGCTCGCCGGGCCGGTGCTGCGCGGCGACGAGCTCGCTCGTCTCGAAGGCCTCCATGGCCGGGAGCCTATGCCCGGCCATGGACGCCCGCGGCGGCTCAGCCGAGCAGCACGCCCTCGAGGCGCAGCAGCGCCTCCTTGCGGTGCACGCCGCCGGTGTACCGGCCGATGTCGCGCCCGTTGGTGTGCAGCACGCGGTGGCAGGGGACGACGATCGGCATCGGGTTGCCGCCGAGCGCGTTGCCCGTCGCGCGGGCCGCCTTGGGGTTGCCCGCCTGCGCGGCGATCTGCCCGTAGGTCGAGACCTCGCCGAACGGGATGCCCGCGGTGGCCTCGAGCACCCGGCGGCCGAACGGGCTCACCAGCGCCCAGTCGATCCGGACGTCGAAGTGCGTGCGCCGGCGCTCGAAGTACTCGTCGAGCTCGCGCCGGATGTCGTCGAGGCGCGCGGGCGCCTCGAGGATGCGCGGCGACAGGCGCGCGGCGAGCGACTCGAGCACGGCGTCGACGCCGCCGTGGTGGTCCTCGTAGGACAGGCACGCCAGGCCGCGCGGGGTCGCGGCGGCGACGAGCGCGCCGACGGGCGAGTCGAGCACGGCGTAGGACACATCGGCCGGCGCCTCGGCGGCGAACCGCGCGGCGGCGGCCGCGGCGTCGGCGGGGTGAAACGCGGGGGGCACCAGTCGATCGGTCATGCGGCGAGCTCCTCTCGCAGTCGCTTGAGCCCCTCATGGGCTGAACGGCGGGCCGCCTCCTCCGAGCACCCCAGGACGGCGGCGACGTCGCGGTGGGAGAGGTCGGCCGCGAAGCGCAGCAGCAGCGCGGCGCGCTGCTTGGGCGGGAGGTCGCGGACGTGGGTCCAGACGGCGTCGTCGGCCGGGTCGGCCATTGGCGGCGCCGGCACGTCGGGCACCGCGCCGACCGGCACGGGCCGCCGCGCACGGGCGCGGTGGTGGTCGAGCGCCTTGCGGTGGGCGATCGTCAGGACCCACGCGCGCGGGTTGTCGACGCGCGTGCGCGGGTAGGCCCGCAGCGCCGCCATGAACGTCTCCTGGAAGCAGTCGTCGGCCGCGTCGCGCCCGACGGCGGCGACCAGGAAGCGCCACACGTCCTCGCGGTGGGCGTCCAGGAAGCGCTGGAACGGCGGTTGGGTCACGGGGAGATGACGGCGCCCGCGCGCGGTTCGTGAGATCGGCGCCGCGCGATCGTCATGTCATCGCCGCCAGCCGGCGCAGCATCGGCGCCGCCCGGTAGCGCTCCTCGCCGAGCTCGACGTGCAGCGCGTCGAGCACCGCGAGCACGTGGGGGACGCCGATGGCCTTTAGCCAGTCGAACGGGCCGCGCGGGTGGTTCAGCCCGAGGACCATGCCGTCGTCGACGTCCGCCGGCGTGCCGACGCCCTCGCCGACGGCGAAGCACGCCTCGTTGACGAGCTGGCAGACGATCCGCCCGAGGACGAGGCCCGGCGCGTCCTGCACCCATTCCACGTGACGGCCGAGGCTCGTGAAGAAGGCCTCGGTGCGCTCGGCGGCCACGGCGGTGGTCGTGGCGCTCCGCGTCAGCTCGACGAGGGCGGCGCCGTCGAGCGGCGGCACCGCGTGGAAGCCGGCGGCGCCGCCGCCGGGGTCCAGCGCGTGCAGCGACCCGTCCGCGCACAGCAGCGCCATCGGGCCGCCCTGCAGCGGCGGGTCGTCGGGCTCGGCGCCGCAGTCGAGCGCCAGCCACGGCACCTCGCCCTCGGCGCCGAGCGGCTCGACCGCCGCCCAGCCCGCCGCCGCGGCGAGGTCGCGCAGCTCGTCGGCCACCGGAAGCTCGCCGGCGATGACGACGAGGCGCCCCTCGCCGCCGCCGCCCGGCGGCGGCGCCGGGTCAGCCGGGCGGTGCGGCCCGTCGGCGTAGGCGTACCAGCCGCGGCCCGACTTGCGGCCGTGGCGTCCGGCCGCGACGAGCTGGGCCTGCAGCGGCGACGGCCGCCAGCGGGGCTCGCCGAAGCTCTGCTCGTGGAACGACCGCGCGACGTCGAAGCCGACGTCGACCCCGACGAGGTCCGACAGCTCGAACGGCCCCATCGGGAAGCCGCCCGCCAGGCGGCAGATCCGGTCGATGGCCTCGACGCCGGCGGAGCGCTCGGCGAGCAGCTTCAGCGCCTCCAGGCCGAACGGCCGGTTGCAGCGGTTGACGAGGAAGCCGGGGCCGTCCGCCGCGCCGATGACGTGGCGGCCCATGGCCTCGCCCGTGGCGCGAGCGGTCGCCAGCGCGTCGTCGCCGGACTCGAGCCCGGCGACGACCTCGACGAGCCGCATGATGGGCGCCGGGTTGAAGAAGTGCATGCCGACGACGCGGGCGGGATCGTCCACGGCCCCCGCGATGGCGGTGATCGGGATCGAGGACGTGTTCGACGCGAGCACGGCGTCCGGCGCGACGCGGGCCAGCCGCGCGAACAGCCCGCGCTTGAGCTCGAGCGACTCGGGCGCCGCCTCGATGACGAGGCCGCACGGCGCGAGGTCCTCGAGCCGCGCGGCTCGCTCCAGCCGCTCGCCCGCGGCGTGCGCGGCGTCGGCGGTCCAGCGGCCCTTCGCGGCGCCGCGCTCCAGGTCCGCGGGGATCCGCTCGAGCGCGCGATCCAGCGCGCCGGCGTCGGCGTCGTGCAGGAGCGTCCGGGCTCCGGCCAGGCCGGCGAGCTGGGCGATGCCGGCGCCCATCGTGCCGGCGCCGACCACGCCGATTGAGTCGGGCACGCGGCTCATCGCGCACCACGCTACGCGAGCGCGCCGCCGCGTGGCCGATGGGTCGGACACGCGGCTCATCGCGGCAACGCTCCGCCGGCGCGACCGGGCCCGCCGCGGCACGGGGCGGCGCGTAGACTCGCAGCCGCCGTGCATCGCCTGGTCCCGATCCCGCCCGCAACCCTGCCCGGCCGGTGAGGGTCCTCCTCGTCGGCGGCGGCTGCCGCGGCCTCGAGCTCGCCCGCGACCTCGTCGCGGAGGGCCATGCCGTCCGCGCGGTCACGCGCCGTCCCGAGCGGCGCGCGGAGATCGAGGCCGCCGGCTGCGAGTGCTGGATCGGCGACCCGGACGTGGTCGGCACGCTGCGCTACGCGCTGGACAACGTCACGCTGGTGCTGTGGATGCTCGGCACCGCGCACGGCCCGGCCGACCAGGTCGGCGCGCTGCACGGCTCGCGGCTGCGCATGATGCTCGAGAGGACGACGGACACGACCGTTCGCGGCGTCGTCTACGAGGCGGCCGGGACGGTGGCGGCGGAGCTCCTCGCGGCCGGCGTCGAGGAGGTCCGCCACGCGCAGCGCACGAACGAGATCCCGTACGCGCTCGTCGACGCCGACCCCGCGGACCGGGCGGTGTGGCTGCCCGCCGCGCGCGCCGCGATCCACGCGCTGCTGGCGGCGCGCGGGGCGGCCCCCGCCTGACGCGCCCGGGCGCCGCCGGGGCCCGCGGGAGAACCGTTAGACTCGCGATTTTCCCTAAAGGCGACTGGGATTCACTCTTCACGATCAGGAGGCCAACCGTGGCTGAGTACGCAAAGGACGTTCTCGTCGATACCGACTGGGTGCAGCAGCACCTCGACGACGACTCCATCCGCATCGTGGAGGTCGACGAGAACCCCGCCCTCTACGCCGAGGCGCACATCCCCGGGGCGATCGGGTTCGACTGGCGGAAGGACCTGCAGGACCAGGTCAAGCGCGACTTCCTCGGTCCCGAGGACTTCGGCAGCCTGTTCGGCTCGCGCGGGGTCTCCAACGACCACACGATCGTGCTGTACGGCGACCGCAACAACTGGTTCGCCGCCTACACCTACTGGTACCTGAAGTACTACGGGCACGACGACGTCAAGCTCATGAACGGCCCGCGCGAGAAGTGGATCTCCGAGGGCCGGCCGACGACGAGCGACCTGCCCAGGTTCGAGTCGACGACCTTCACGGCGCAGCCCGGCGACGAGGCGATCCGCTCATACCGCGACGACGTCCTCAACGCGCTCGGCGAGCAGAAGGTCCTCGTCGACGTCCGCTCCCCCCAGGAGTTCTCGGGCGAGCTCATCGCGATGGCCGGCTACGAGCAGGAAGGCGCCCAGCGCGCCGGCCACATCCCCGGCGCCAAGTCGGTCCCGTGGGCGCAGGCGGTCCGCGAGGACGGCACCTTCAAGTCGGCCGACGAGCTGCGCGAGCTCTACGGCGGCAAGGGCGTCCTCAACGGCGATCCGATCATCGCCTACTGCCGCATCGGCGAGCGCTCGGCGCACAGCTGGTTCGTGCTGGCCGAGCTGCTCGGCGAGGGCGACGTCCGCAACTACGACGGCTCGTGGACCGAGTGGGGCAACATGGTCGCTGTGCCGATCGAGAAGGACGTCAGCTGACGCACGGCGCCGCCGGCGCTCCGTCCTGAGACGCGCGAAGGGCGGCCCTCGGGCCGCCCTTCGGCGTTGCGTGCCCCCACGCAGCCGGTCAGCTCGCCCTCAGGCGATCTGCAGGTCCGGAGGGTCGTCCTCCCGCGCGTCGCCGACGAGGGCGGCGCGATGGGCGCGAAGCGCGCCGGCCCGGCTCCGCGGTGCGGTCGTGGCGGTCTCGCGCTCGGCGAAGACATCCTGGAGCGCGCGCCGCCACCCCGTGCGCTCCGTCGTCGGGGCCGCGCCCGGGTCGGTGCGATCGTCGCGGGAGTCCGGGGGGGCCGCGTCTCGCGGGCGCGCGGGCCCGCCGCGCGCGGCCGTCCGCGCGCGGGCTACGGGGCGCGGCGTCGTCGCCAGCCCGGTCTCGGCCTCGAGCGCGTCGCGGGAGCGCTCCGTGAGCACGATGGCGCCATCCGCGCGGCGATGCACGAGGCCGCCCTCGACGAGCGTGCCCATCGCGAGCGACACCGTCGGGCGCTGCGCGCCCACGAGCTGGCCGATGAGCCGGTGCGTCAGGCCGAGCGAGAGCACGACCCCATCGGGGCCGACGCGGCCGAAGCGCTCGGCGAGGTGCCACAGCAGGGCGAGCAGCCGCTGCTCCACGCGCGGCAGCTGACAGATCGCCAGGTGCGTGGCCAGCCGGTCGACGAGGCCGCCGAGGCGCTGCTGCACGACGCCGGCCAGGTCCGGCCAGCGGCGGGCCGCCGTGGCGAAGCGGCCGTCGAGCACGGCCGCGGTGACCGGCGTGTGCACGGACCAGCTGACGGCGCAGGGCAGCAGCTCGCCGCCCGCTCCCCACGGATCGAGGATGTCGCCCGGCCCGAGCAGCTGCGTCGCCACCCGCTCCCCGAGCACCGCATGGCGGGCGGCGAGGCCGTCGACGAGGAGCACCCCGGCCGTGGGCGCCGGCCAGGAGTCGCGGGGCGGCGGCGACCACGCGCCCGGCGCGAGCTCGAGGCGCGGCAGCACGAGCACGCGCGCCGCCAGCGCGAGGTCCTCGTGCGGGATCGCGCCGGCGAACTCGCGGTCGGCCTGCAGCAGCGGGACGCTGCTCGGCCCTCCCGCGGCCCGCGGGCGAAGATCGCGAACGCGCGCGTCGGAGCGACGGCGATCGGGCGAGGGTGGTTCCGGCGGGACGGGTGAGGACCGACGGACGGGATCTGGACCGCGCGACATAGGACTCCGTGACGTGGTGGGCACGGAGCCCCGAGTCGCTCCCACGTGGAGCGCGACAGCGGCTCTCCTGAGTTCTGAAACCGCCGCGTCGCCCCCCCGGAGCGTCAACGGCTGGTGTCCGAGTGTAGGCGGGCTGCCGAGGCGCCGGGCCCGAAGTCGCGTCGCCGTTGGTATCCAACTCGCCCGCCTTGCGGCCCGCCTCCGCCCACTGCGACTTGCCACCCGGCCGCCCGGGTAGTGTCGGCGGATGCGAATCGCTTGCGCTCTCCTTGTGGCCGGCGCCCTGCTCCTGGCGGGGTGCGGCGGCGACGACAACGGCGGCAGTGGCGCCGACACCGCGACCACGACCGCGCAGAGCTCGACGCAGGAGTCGACGGGCGGCGGCGC
>JAXDHC010000593.1:0-5444 GCA_034664705.1 Solirubrobacteraceae bacterium | reverse complement strand
GGGTACGGACGGGAGTGTCAAGGAGTACTTCGTACTCTGAGGGCGTAGATCAGGCGCAGATCGTTGCCGACCGGTTTGCGCCGGCGGCCGCTCGCGCGCTCACGCCTGGCCCCGCCGGTGCGCGGCGCGGATGGGTGACGAACGCCATGGGTGTCCTGTGATCGGGGTGGTCAGCCGGGGCCGCCGCTCCCGCCCGGGACGCGCAGCCGCCGCACGCCCGGACGAGGTGGCACGATGGCGCCGTGGACGTCCTCGAGCTCGCGCCCAGCCTCTCGATCTTCGACCGGGCGCTCATTCGCCTGCTGCAGGTGGACGGGCGCCGCTCGTTCGCGCGCCTGGCCGAGGACCTCGGCGAGAGCGAGAAGGTCGTGCGCCGCCGCGTCCAGGAGCTCCAGTCCGCGGGCATCATCAAGATCACGACGATCGCCGATCCCGAGCTCCTCGGATACGGCCTCACCGCGCTGGTCGGCGTGAAGGTCGCCGGCGGCGTCGCCCCCTCCGAGATGGCGGCGCGGATCGCCGCCACGCCGTTCGCCTTCTACGTGATGGTGACGTCGGGGCAGTTCAACGTGCTCGTCGAGGTGACCTGCCGGGACATCGACCACCTGCTCGAGATCGTCGAGCGCGACATCCTCCCGGTCGAGGGCGTCGCGGGGTTCGAGATCATCCCCTACCTCCGGCTCGACTACCAGAACCCGGCCTTCGAGGAGTCGCGCCGCAAGATCGCGTCGGTCAACGGCGCCGCCCCGGCGCGCCCGGACTTCGACGCGACCGACCGCGCGATCATCGGCATGCTCAGCGAGGACGGCCGGATGACGTACAGCTCCATCGGGACCGCGCTTGCGATCTCCGAGTCCCAGGTCCGCCAGCGCGTGAAGCGCATGGTCGCCGCCGGCTCGCTGCGCATCATGGCGCTGACCAACCCGCGCGGCGTCGGCTTCGAGACGACCGCGCTCATCGGCATCGAGACGAGCCCCGGGCAGCGCGCCGAGGACGTCGCGGCCGACCTGGCGAAGCTGCCGGCGGTGATCTACGTCGTGATCTGCGCGGGCCGCTACGGCATCCTCGCCGAGGCGGTCTGCGCCGACGGCGCCGAGCTCCTGCGGCTGCTCGACCGCGAGGTCCGCCAGGTCGCCGGCGTGGCGTCGGCCGATCCGTGGATCTACCTGCAGCTGCATTACCGCAACGTCAGCCCCGCCCCGCCCGGGGAGATGCCCGCGGCACGGGGCCTGGCCGGGGCCTCCGAGGACACGCCGCGCATGTGACGGCATCACGGCTCGCGGCGCGCGTCCCGGGGCCTCGTCTAGAAGAAGCGCAGGTACTCGGTCGCCTCCCACTCGGTCACGTGCTCGTGGAAGCGATCCCACTCCTCGTGCTTGAAGCGGCTGTAGGAGGCGTGCATTGTCGGCCCGAACACCTCGCGGGCGAGCGGGTCGTCGTCGAACGCCTCGACCGCCTCGAGCAGCGTCCGCGGCAGGCGGTGCGCGCCCGCCCGGGCGAGCTCGTCGTCGCTGAGCTCGTAGAGGTCCGTGTGGATGCCCGGCCCCGGGTCGAGCCGGCCCTCGATGCCCTCGAGCGACGCGCCGACCGTCATCGCCATCGCGAGGTAGGCGTTCATGCACATGTCGGCCGCGCGGTTCTCGATCGCCCACCGCGCCTGCGGGAGGCGGAACATCGCCGAGCGGTTGTTGCGGCCGTAGGCGATGTGGGTCGGCGCCCACGTGACCGTGCCGCCCTCGAAGCCGCGGGCCCGCTTGATGAGGCCCTTGTAGGAGTTCACCGTCGGGCACGTCACCGCCGTCACGGCGGGGGCGTGCGCGACGAGGCCGCCGAGCGCGTGCAGCGCGGGCTCGCCCCACTCGCCGTCGGCGCCCTTGAAGAGGTTGCCGCCGTCGCCGTCGGCGGGCCGGACGCTGTGGTTGATGTGCGCGCCGCTGCGCCAGTCGCCCTGCGTGGGCTTGGCCATGAACGTCACGAAGTAGCCGTGGCGCTTGGCGGCCTCCTTGAGCAGGACGCGCAGGAAGGTGAGGCGGTCGGCGGCGGTGAGCACGTCCCCGTAGCCGAAGTCGAGCTCGAACTGCGAGTACGCGCCCTCGGCGACGAGGTTCGTCAGCCCCCAGCCGAGCTCCTTGAGCATCGCCGCGACGTCGTCGAGGAACGGCATGGCGTCGAGGGAGAACTCGACGTCGTAGCCGAACGGCTGGCGCTTGGGCAGGTTGCCGTCGCTGCCGGGCGGGATCTCGTCGAAGGCCTTCACCGCGTGGCCGTTCTCGTCGTAGCGCATGACGATGAACTCGGGCTCGATGCCCGCGTAGAACGCGTAGCCGGCCTCGCGGGCCTTGCGCACCTGGCGCTTCAGCGCGCCGCGCGGGCAGACCGCGTAGGGCTCGTCGCGCCAGTACAGGTCGGCGAACACCCACGCGTAGGCGTGGTCCCAGGGGCACACGAGCAGGCTGTCGAGGTCGGGCACCATGACCTGGTCGGGATCGGCCGGCCCGAGCTCGGGGACCATCGAGACCGAGTGCGCGGCGAACTGCGGGCCGCGCCCGGCGCAGAGCGCCTCGAACTCCTCGATCGGCACCGGCTTGGTCTTCGGGATGCCGACGAGGTCGATCCAGCAGGAGAGGACGTACCGGACGCCCGCCTCCTCCAGCCGCGCCCGGGCCGCGGCGACGCGCGCGGCATCCGGCAGCGCCGCGGCCAGCGCGGTCTCGGCGTTGAGGGTGACCTCGGTCATCGGGTCCTCCCCGCCATCCGCCCGCTGCCGACCGGCGTCTCCGCTCGCACCATCCACGCACCTTTCCGCTGGGTTCCAGGCCGAAACGGCACCGCGCCGCCGAAAATCGACCGTACTTCGTCGGTTCAGTCGTGTCAATCGGCGTGATTCGTTCACAACCGCCCGGGCGGCGGCGACCCGGGAGCCGCTCGCGTGCGCGCGCAGGGCCGCGGCGGGGAGCGCGCTCAGGCCGCGTCGGCGGCCAGCGCGACCGCCGGCTCGACGCCCGCGCCGAGCGCGAGCTGCAGCAGGATCCGGACCTTCGGCCCCGCGAGGTCGCCGGCGAAGAGCGCGCCGGCCTCGGCGAGGTCGGCGCCGCCACCCCGTCCGTACGCGGGCTCGACGCGGCCGGCCACGCACCGCGAGCAGACGACCACGGCGACGCCCGCGGCCGTCGCCGTGCGGACGGCGCCCACGATCGCGTCGTTCGCGTTGCCGCGCCCCGTCGCCTCGAGCACGATCGCCCGCGCGCCGCTCGCCACCGCCGCCTCCAGGAAGCGCGTGTCGCTGCCGGCGTACAGGCGGATGAGGTCGACGCGGGCCTCGATGCGCCCGGAGTCGAATGCCGGCCGGCTCCGTGGCTCGGGCCGCAGGCCGAACGTGACCGTCTCGCCGTCGACGTGCCCGATCGGCCCGTAGCCGGGCGAGGCGAAGGCGTCGAGCGCGCTCGTGTGCACCTTGCGCACCTCCCGTGCCGCGTGGATCGAGCCGGCGAACGCGACCATCGCGCCGCGACCCCGCGCCGCCGGCGAGCCGGCGACCCGGACGGCGTCGCGCAGGTTGCGCGGCCCGTCGCTGTCGGCCACGCTCGCCGCGCGCTGGGCACCGGTGAACACGACCGCCGTGTCGCCGCCGTGGAGCAGATCGGCGAGGTAGACGTTCTCCTCCATCGTGTCCGTGCCGTGCGGAACGACGATCCCGGTCACGTCGTCGCGGGCAGCGTGCTCGGCTACGCGCCGCGCCAGCCGGGCGGCCAGGTCGCCGTGGAGGTCCCAGCTCGGCACGCTCGTGAAGTCCTCGACCTCGAGCGCCGGCGCGTCCGGCCAGTCCATGAGGCCGACGAGCTCGGCGGCCGTCACGGTCGGCACGAGCCTGCCGGTCCGCGGGTCCTCGCGGGCCATGATCGTCCCGCCGGTCGAGACGACGACGATCGTCATGGCAGCGCGGGCGCCGTCGCGTGCCCGAGCCGGTTGAACGCCCGCAGCGACGCCGCGATCGCCGCGCGCTCCACGCCGCGGGTGATGAAGACGATCCTTGTGCGGTGGTCGTCGTCGGGCCACGCGTCGAGGTGGCGCGGCGGGCTCACGACGTGCTGGACGCCGTCGAGGAGCACCGGCGCCGCCTCGCCGACGTCGAGCAGCCCCTTGACCCGGAGGATCTCGGTCCCGCGGCTGTGCAGCAGCATCGTCAGCCAGACGGCGAACGCGTCCCAGTCGAGCGCCTCGTCGATCACGAGCGCGAAGGCGCGCACGTCGCCGGCGTGCGTGCCGGCGGCGTCGGGCGCGACGGGTGCGGCGGCGGCCGGGGGCGGAAGATCCTCGCCGCGGCCGCGCAGCAGCGCCTCCGGCTCGACCGCCCCGAACGCCGCCCGCACGATCGTGGCGAGCGGGTTCAGCTCCCGCAGCCGCGCCTCGATCGCCGCGACCGCGGCCGGCTCCGCGGCGTCGGCCTTCGTCACGACGAGCGTGTCGGCCACCGCCGCCTGCTTGACCGACTCCGGCTGCCGGTCGAGCGTGGCGGCACCGGCGACCGCGTCGACCGTCGCGACCACCGCCTCGATCGCGTACTGGTGCGTGAGCACGGGCTCCGTGCGCAGCGTCGAGAGGACCGGCGCCGGATCGGCGAGCCCCGTCGTCTCGACGATCACGCGCTCGAACGCGGGGATCTCGCCACGCGCCCGCCGGACGAGGAGGTCGCGCAGCTCGTCGCGAAGGTCGCCCCGCAGCGTGCAGCAGACGCAGCCGCTGGCGAGCACGACCGTGCGCTCGTCGACCCGGCGCACGAGGTGGTGGTCGATCGCGACCTCGCCGAGCTCGTTGACGAGGACCGCCGTCTCGCCGAGCCCGGGATGGGCGAGCAGCGCGGAGATCAGCGTGGTCTTGCCGCTCCCGAGGAAGCCGGTGACCAGGACGACGGGCGTGCGCTCAGCCATCGCCGCCGAGCGCGGCGACGAGCGCCGGGTCGAGGGGATCGAGCGGCCGGCCGGCGAGGCGCTCGGCCTCCGTCCAGAGCGCCGAGAGGTCGCGGACGACCTCGGCCCGGCCCTTGCGGTCCGACAGCACGTACGCGCCGCCCCAGTCGCTGAGCGTCAGCCCGAAGCCGCGGAGCACCTCGGCCAGCATCCGCGCGCGCAGCGCCCGGCTGCGCCGTCCGCCGCCGCGGTCGGCCCAGTGCTCCGTCAGAAGCGCTCCACACAGCGGGCACACGTGAGTAGGTTTCTACCAACCGCGGGGCCCGACCGAAGGGAGCAGCATGGCGAAGGAGATCCTCTGCGCGTACGGCGTCGACGTGGACGCGGTCGCGGGATGGCTCGGCTCGTACGCCGGCGAGGACTCCCCGGACGACATCTCGCGCGGGATGTTCGCGGGCGAGGTCGGCACGCGCCGCCTGCTCGACCTGTTCGCGCGCCGCGACATGACCACGACGTGGTTCATCCCCGGCCACTCGA
>JAXDHC010000592.1:0-2647 GCA_034664705.1 Solirubrobacteraceae bacterium | reverse complement strand
CGATAGGGCGCCTCGCGGCCCGCGAGCCGCCCGGTCGCGGGACTGAAGGCGATCTCCGGGTCGCACAGCGTGATCAGGGCCGGGAGGTCGCGGCGCGAGAACGCGTCGAAGACCCGGCGGACGATGTCGGTGTTCTCCCCCATGGCATGCGCGGCCGGCGTCCCGCCCGGCGCCAGGGTCCTGGTGTCGGCGGCCGCAGCTACGGCGTGCGGCGCTGGGCCGGGTCCTCGACGGGCTCGTAGGCCGCGTCGCGCGTCGTGGGAACGCCGCGCGGGGCGGCATCCGGCTGCACGATCGCACTGCCGCGCAGGCGCCCGAGCAAGGGCGTCAGGACGAGGGCGCCGAGGCCGATCACGACGACCGGTACGAGAAACACGGGGCTGACGCCGGCGACGAGCACGAGCAGCCCGACGACGACGATTGCCACACCGAAGAGGACGGAACCGGCCATGACCAGGATGTGCCCGCTGTCGCGCGGCCGCTAAACGTCGAGTGGATCCGGCGCCGCCGCCGGCAGGCGCTAGCTCGCGAGGGCGAGCGCGCGCCGGTTGGCGGCGAAGTCGGCGCTCGTCTCGACGAGCACGTCGAGCATCGCCTGCTTCGCCGGCGAGCGGTAGCTGTCGGTCAGCGTGGCGGCCCAGATGACGCGGGCCGGCGGCCGCACGCCGAGCGACCGGACGACGATGTCGTCCCGGACCGAGATGAGCGCGAGATCGGGGATGAACGAGGCGCCCATCCCGGCGGCGACGAAGCCCTGGATCGCGAAGTAGTCGTCGCTGTTGAACGTCACGCGCGGCTCGAAGCCGGCGAGCTGGCAGGACCGCAGGAAGATCGAGACGTCCGGGCAGCTGCCCGTCGTGCCGAGGATCCACGACTCGTCGGCGAGCTCCTCGAGCTTGAGGGTGCGCTTGCGGGCGAGCGCGTGCCCGGCGGGCAGCGCGACGTACATCGGGTCGTCGAGGAGGTGCAGGCGCTCGATGCCGTCGTCGCGCGGCGGCCGGAACCCCGGCGTGATGTCGAGCACGACGTCGACCTCGCCGGAGCGCAGCTTGACGATCGACGGCTCGGGCTCGGCCGGCTCGAGCGTGAGCTCGACGGCCGGATGACGATCGCGGAAGCGCGCGATCGCCTCGGGCATGATCGTCGCCCCCGCGCTCGGGAAGGACGCGAGCCGCAGCCGGCCGCCGCGCAGGCCCGCGATCGCCTCGAGCTCGGCCTCGGCGTCGGCGAGGCGGGCGAGGATCGCGTCGGCGTGCTCGACGAGCACGCGGCCCGCGTCGGTGAGCCGCACGCCGCGGGCGCTGCGATCGACGAGCTTCGTCCCCGCCTCGCGCTCGAGGGCGGCGATCTGCTGCGAGACGGCCGACTGCGTGTACGCCAGCGACTCCGCCGCGGCCGAGAACGAGCCGCGCCCCGCGACCTCGCGGAGGACTCGCATCCGGCGTACGTCGAGCATTAGCGGACCTTATCAGCGCGTGGAGCGAATGTCATTTGTGCTGATGGAGGCGCGGTGCGACCATCGAGCCATGGCAAACGTCAGAGACCTTCCGGCCGGCGAGAGCGCCGTCGTCATCCGCCTGGCGACGCCCGACGACGCCGCCGACCTGCGCCGCCTGGCCGCGCTCGACAGCGCGCGTACCCTGCGCGGCTCCGTCCTCGTCGCGGAGACCGGCGGGGTCGTCCGCGCCGCCTACTCGGTGGACGAGCGGCGCGCGATCGCCGACCCCTTCGTCGCGACCGCGGGGCTCGTCGCGCTGCTGCAGACCCGCGCGGAACTCCTGCGCGTGGCCAAGCCGCAGCGCGCACGCGGCCTCGGCCGGCTGCGCCTGAGCCCGGCCCGCTCCTAGCTTCTCCCAAGCAGCGCCGGTCGCACTCCGCCTGGTCCTCCCCTCCTCGAACCGGCGGCGTGTGGCCGGCGCTCCTCTCCCGGGCGTCAGTCGCTCACCGGCCGGTCGAGCAGCGTCGACAGGACGACCTGTGTCTGCGTGCGCATGATCCCCGGCGTGTCGCGGATCCGCTCGAGGGTCTCCTCGAGATGCGTCGTGTCGCGCGCGTGCACGTGGAGGATGGCGCTCGCCTCCCCGGCGACGGTGAACGCCGCCGAGACCTCCGGGTGCCGCGCCACCGCGGCGCGCACCTCGCCGGCCGCCATGCGGCCCTCGCAGTAGAGCGCGACGACGGCGTGGGTCGGCCAGCCCATCGCGCCGGGCTCGAGCACCGCCGCATAGCCCCGGATCACCCCGTCGGCCTCGAGGCGGTCGACGCGCCGCTTCACCGCGGGAGCGCTGAGGGCCACGCGCGCACCGATGTCCTGGAACGAGCGCCGGGCATTCTCGCGAAGGAGCGCAACGATGTGGTGGTCGATGGCGTCCATTCCGCCGCACATTACCGGGTGGTTTGCAACGAATGCGCATTGAGACGGCACATCCACCGCGGAATCATTGTTGGCCGATCCACGATCGCTCGAGGAGACGCCCATGGCGCAGCAGACGATTCCCACCCGTGCGACGGATGCGGGCTCCGACCATGACTTCATGCCGCTCAACGGCGTCGACCACGTCGAGCTCTACGTGGGCAACGCGCTGCAGGCCGCCTTCTTCTACACGCGCGCGTTCGGGTTCCGCGAGGTCGCGTACGCCGGCCTCGA
>JAXDHC010000591.1:0-4509 GCA_034664705.1 Solirubrobacteraceae bacterium | reverse complement strand
AAGGGGGGGCGCGACCGGCAGCGGATCGTCGTCGGCGAGCGCCACGCCGTCGTGGCCGCCCGCCTTGGCCCGGTACAGCGCGCGGTCCGCGCGAGCCAGCAGCCCGGCGTCGGACTCGCCGTCGCGGGGCACCGCGATGCCGACCGAGACGCTCACGCCGAGCGCGGCGTCCTCGACCGCCACGCGCAGGCGGGTGCCGGCCTCGAGGGCCTCGGCGGCGTCCGAGACGAGCAGCAACGCGGCGAACTCGTCGCCGCCGATGCGGTAGAGGCGGTCGCCGCGGCGCAGCGCGCTGGTGAGCGCGGCGGCGACGCCGCGCAGCACCCGGTCGCCGTGCTGATGGCCGAAGCAGTCGTTGAGGCGCTTGAAGCCGTCGAGGTCGCACACGACCACCGCCGTGCTGGGCCGCCGGTGCGCGCCGGACAGGGCCTCGTGGAAGGTCGCGTGGTGGCCCAGGCCAGTGAGCGGGTCGGTGGCCGCACGCCGGCGCAGCGATCGCACGAGCTCGGCGGTGCCGAGGCAGCTCCCGCCCTGCTCGGCGAGCAGGCCGAGCAGCTCGGCCTCGTCGGCGGAGAGGCGCGCGGGCGTCGGGCCGGCGAGGAGGGCCAGGCCGACCGCCTCGTCGCGCGCGGTCATCACGACCGCCACGAAGGCCTCGGCTCCGGCCCCGCGCAGCGCGGCGAACTCGGGCCGCACGTCGTCGTTCGCCGACGCGGCCACGAACGACGTCGCGCCCTCCGCGAGGCTCGCCGCCATCGCGTCGAGCGCGCCGGCCGGCAGGCCGCCGAGCGCCGCGCCGAGCGGCCCGGCCAGCGCGGCGACGCCGAGCGACCCGTCGGCGCGCCGGCACGCGACCGCGCCGGAGTCCAGCGCGGTCAGCTCGATCGCGGCGGCGAGCACGCCGCGCGCGATGGCGCCGGCGTCGTCGAGCGCCGAGAGCCGCGCGATCCGGCGCAGCGTGCGCCAGGCGGGCGTGTCGGCCGGCGCGCCGCCGAGCTCGGCGATGCGCTCGCCGAGCTCCGCCGCGCACCCGCGGAGCGTGTCGAGGTCGCCGGCGCGCAGCGGGCGGGCGAAGCGCACGTCGAGCACGCCGACGACGCGGTCGTCGCAGCGCAGCGGCACGCAGACCTCGGCGACGGCGCCGTCCGGCGTCCCCAAGTCCTGCGCGTGGTGGCCGCCGGCGGTGCGGCTCGCGGCGAGGTCGGCCACGACGGTCTCGCGGCCGGCGGCGTAGGTGCGCCCGACGACGCCGTCGTCCGGCGAGATGGCCGCGGGGCGGTCCGCGACGCCGCTTCCGGCGACGCAGCGCAGACGGCCTCCGCGCTCGAGCCAGACGCTCGGCACGAACCGGCCGTCCCCCGCGAGGTGGTCGGCCACCGCCCCGCAGGCGGCGCCGACCCCCGCGGTGGCACCCCCCGGTGCCACCCCCTCGACTGCGGCACCCCCCGGTGCCACCCCCAGACGGGATCCGTCCACGTCCATTCCATTCCTGTATCGGCCGACGGCAAACGCGACTTGAGGGGCAATTGTCCGCCGAAAGCGTGTTTCCTACCGTTCGCCGCGCCGCAGCGGCCGTCCGGCTACCGTTCGCCGCGCCGGAACAACCGTCCGGCGAGCAGCGCCTCGATCTGCCGGGCCTCCGGGATGCCGAGCAGCCGGACCGTCACCGCGTAGACGACGCCGCCCGCGATCAGCGCCACGCCGACGGCGATCGTCTGGCCCGGCAGCCCGCGGCCGAGCCACGCGTCGAGCAGGCGCCAGGCCCCGTAGGACACCGCGGCCAGCAGCGCGGCGGCCGCCACCATCTTCGCGACGGCGACGAGCGTCTCACGGCCCTCGAGGCGCCCGTGCAGCTCGCGGCGCAGGAAGTGGACCTGGGCCAGCGTCATCGCGGCGCTCGACGCCGCGGTGCCGATCACGATGCCGGGAATCCCGAACGGCTTGTAGAGCGCGACCGAGACCACGAGGTTCACCGCCAGGTTCAGGCCGGCGATGCCCGTCGTGATCCACGGGCGCTGCAGGCTGAAGAACGTGCGGGTCAGCAGCAGGTTGACGCCCGAGAACGGCAGCGAGAAGGAGAACCAGAACAGCGCGCTGGAGACGATCTCCGTCGAGCTCGGGCCGAATGCCCCGTGCTCGTAGATCAGGCGCGTGATCGGCGTGGAGAGCGCCAGCGTGGACGCCGCGGCCGGGACGAGCAGCAGGAAGATCTGGCGCATCCCGTTGGCGGTGAGGCCGCGCAGGCCGTCGAGGTCCTTGCGGGCGGCGAGGCGGCTGAGCGCCGGGAACAGCACCGTGGCGATCGCCACGCTGAACATCCCCTGGGGCAGCATGTAGATCCGGAACGCGGCGTCGATCGCGCGCGCCGCCTGCTCGGAGACGAGCGAGCCGAGCGTCGAGTTGATCAGGAGATTGAAGTTGATGAGGCCGAGGCCGATCGTCACCGGCAGCATCAGCCGCAAGACCTGGCGCACGCGCTCGTCGCGGAAGTCCAGGTTGACCTCCAGCCGGAAGCCGAGCCGGCGCAGTTGGGGGAACGCCATCGCGAACTGCACCGCGGTCCCGGCGACGACGCCGACGGCGTAGCCGTAGAGCTGCTCGTCGCCGCTCAGCACCTGGTGGCTGACGACCAGGCACGCGATGATCACGACGTTCCAGACGAGCGGGCTGATCGCCGGGATCGAGAAGTGGTCGTACGCGTTGAGCATCCCGACGACGAGCCCGTTCAACGCGAGCAGGACGACGACGGGGAACAGGACACGGCTCAGGCCGACGGTCAGCTGATCGAGCTGCTGGTCGAACGTGTGGCCGGTGAAGAGCGGCATCACCGTTCCCGCGCCCACGATGAAGAGCGCGGTGATCACGCCCAGGACGGCGAGGATCAGGAAGAACAGCGTCGAGGCCAGCCGGAAGGCGTCCTTGCGCTTCCCCTGCTCGAGCAGCTCGGTGAACACCGGCACGAACGCCGCGCTGAGCGCCGCGTCGGCGAACAGGCTCCGCACGACGTTCGGGAACTGGAAGGCGATCGTGAACGCGCTGAACGCGCCGCTCGTGGCGAAGTAGCTGGACGCCACGATCTCGCGCACGAGGCCGGCGATCCGGCTGAGCCCGGTGGCGATCGAGAAGATCGCCGTGTTGCGCGCCACGGCCCGGCCGCGGTTGGCGGGCGGCGGCATCGCCTCCCCCTGGGCCTCGCCGGTGGCGGTCGCGGTGGGCTCGCTCGACACGCCGCATGATGCTACGGCCCGTGGTGGCGGCGCCGGCCGGCCGCGGCGATCGGGCCACGGCCCGCTACAATCCGCGCCGCTGATGGCCAATATCCATTCCCAGAAGAAGCGGATCCTCCGCGCCGAGCGCGAGCGCATCGAGAACCGCCGCTACACCTCGACGATCAGGACGTACTTCCGTCGCCTGCAGGCGGCGCTCGAGAGCGGTGAGACCGAGAAGGCCGCGACGGAGCACCGCGAGCTCGTCAGCACGATCGACAAGGCCGTCAAGCGCGGCGCGATGCACCGCAACTCCGGCGCGCGCAAGAAGTCCCGCGCCGCCCGCCTCGTCGCGGGCACCGACAGCACCGCCGAGTAGCGCCCGCCGCTCCGGCGCTCCCCGCTCGGTCCTGACCCCACGGCGCCGATCCTCGGCGCCGTTTCGTCGTGCGTGGCCGCTACGCCGCCATCGCGTCGATGGCCCGCAGCGCCGCCGTGTCCTCCGAGAGCTCGCTGAGCCCGCGGCTCGCGAGCTCCAGCTCGGCCAGGGCCTCCAGCGAACGGCGCAGCGCGTCGGCGTCCGTCGCGCGCGCCTCCTTGATCCGGCGGTCGGCCGCCCACGAGTTCATCTTCAGCGACGACTTCACCTGGGCGGGCGACTCGCCGGCCTCCAGCCGCGAGGCGATCGCGAGAACGTCGCGGAGGCGCCGTGCCATCAGCGGGATGAGCCGCGGAAGGGCCTCCCCCTGCGCGCGCAGCTCGAGGAACGCGCGCGTCGCGTGCACGCGATCGCGGGCGACGAGGGCATCGATCAGGCCCCACACCTGGCGCTCGGCCGACAGCGCCGCACCGCCCTCGATCTCCTCCACGCCGATGCGCGCGCCGTCGCCGTGCTCCAGCGCGAGTTTCTCGAGCTCGCGCAGCAGGCGCTGCTGACGCTCGCCCACCTGGGCGACGAGGGCCTGCGCCGCCGCGCCCTCGAGGTGGACGCCCAGCCGCTCCGCCTCGGAGACGACCCATCGCGGCAGCTCGCGCGCCTTGAGCATCGTCTCGGCGACCACGTCGCCGCCGGCCTTCTTGACCGCCGCGGCGAGCTTGGCGGGGACCTTGGCGCGGCCCTCCTCGCGCCCGAAGAAGGCGACCGTCGTGTCGGGCGCCATGCTCGCGAGCGCGGGCGCGAGCTTCGCCTCCACGTCGGCGTCCTTCCAGCGCTCGGCGCCCTCGACGATGAGAAAGCGCCGCCCCATCGCGAACGTCATCGCGTTGAGGGCCAGGCCGACCGCCTCCGGCGTCGCGGCGTCGC
>JAXDHC010000590.1:0-16621 GCA_034664705.1 Solirubrobacteraceae bacterium | reverse complement strand
CTCTTCATCCCGAACGTGACCACCGACGTCGGCCTCTCGCCGCCGTACAACTCGTGGTTCACCCTGTTCGGCCAGTTCTTCGACCATGGCGTCGACCTGACGGCCAAGTCCGGCGGCACGGTCTTCGTCCCGCTGAAGGACGACGACCCGCTCGTCCTCGGCAAGGACGGCCGGCTCGGGACCACCGACGACCTGCCGGCGAACCGGCGCTTCATGGTCCTGACCCGCGCGACGAACCTGCCCGGCCCCGACGGCCGGATGGGCACCCCGGACGACGAGCAGAACGCGACGAACCTCGACACGCCGTGGGTCGACCAGAGCCAGACGTACACGTCGCACTCGGCGCACCAGGTCTTCCTGCGCGAGTACGTCAACAACGCGCAGAACAAGCCCGTCGCCAACGGCAAGATGCTCCGTGGCGACGACGGCGGCATGGCCACGTGGGGCAAGGTCAAGGCCCAGGCCGCGACGCTGCTCGGGATCAAGCTCACGGACGCCGACGTCCTCAACGTCCCGATGGTCGCCGCCGACGAGTACGGCCGCTTCCTGCGCGGGCCCAACGGCTTCCCGCAGCTCGTCGTCGGCAGCACGCTCCTCGAGGGCAACCCCGCCGAGCCCGTGGCGATCCCGGCGAGCGCCAAGCGCATCGACCATGCCTTCCTGGACGACATCGCGCGCCACGCGATCCCGGTCGGCGACCACGACAACAACCCGGCGACGCCGGCCGAGGCGCTCACGCCTGACGGCGACGCGGGCACGACCGACGACCACGTCGCCGCGACGTACGACGACGAGATGCTCGCCGCGCACTTCATCGCGGGCGACAGCCGGGTGAACGAGAACATCGGGCTCACCGCCGTCCACCAGATCTTCCATTCGGAGCACAACCGCCTCGTCGACAACATCGAGGAGCTCATCACCACGCAGGGCATCGACGTCGGCGAGTGGCACCTGACGGACGGCTCGTGGAACGGCGAGCGCATCTTCCAGGCGGCCCGGTTCGTGACCGAGATGGAGTACCAGCACCTCGTCTTCGAGGAGTTCGCCCGCAAGATCCAGCCGGGGATCGATGTGTTCAACCCGGCGACGCAGTCGCAGACCGACGTCAACCCGGCGGTCAAGGCCGAGTTCGCCCACGCGGTCTACCGCTTCGGGCACTCGATGCTGACCGACACGGTCTCGCGGACGAACGAGGACGGCTCGCACAGCGACCTCCCGCTGCTGGACGCGTTCCTGAACCCGCCGGCGTACAACGGCGCCGGCCCCGGGCGCCTCACGCCCGAGAAGGCCGCCGGCCGCATCGTGATGGGCATGACCGACCAGGTCGGCAACGAGCTCGACGAGTTCGTGACCGAGACGCTGCGCAACAACCTCCTCGGCCTGCCGCTCGACCTGCCGACGCTGAACATGGCGCGGGCGCGCGAGGCCGGCGTCCCGTCGCTGAACAACCTGCGCAAGCAGCTGTACACGACGACGCACGACGCGGCCCTGAAGCCGTACACCGACTGGGTGGACTACGGGCTCAGCCTCAAGCACCAGGACTCCGTCGTGAACTTCATGGCGGCGTACGGCCGGCACTCGACGATCAAGAACGCGACGACGCTGAGGGCCAAGCGCACCGCCGCCCAGCTGATCTACGACAACAACCGGACGCTCGACCCGGCCACCCCGCTGGACGCCGCCGATTTCGTGAACAGCACGGGCGCGTGGGCGAACACCGCCGACGGTGAGTCGAAGACCGGGCTCGACGACGTCGACCTGTGGGTCGGCGGTCTCGCGGAGTCCCAGAACCTGTTCGGCGGCCTGCTCGGCTCGACGTTCAACTACGTCTTCGAGCAGCAGCTGACCGACCTGCAGAACGGCGACCGGCTGTACTACCTGTCACGAACGCCGGGGCTCAACCTCCGCACCCAGCTCGAGGGCAACTCGTTCGCCGAGCTGATCATGCGCAACACCGACGCGCAGAGCCTCAAGGCGGACGTGTTCGGCACGGCGGACTGCGAGTTCGAGCTGAGCCACCTCGCGGGCGCCGTCCCCGGGCTGATCGCCAACGACCCGGCCTCGGAGTGCGATGAGAGCAAGGTCCTCATCCGCATGGCGGACGGCACGATCCGCTACCGCCAGACCAACGCCGTCGACCCGCCGGGCCTGAACGCCCAGAGCACGTACAACGGCACGTCCGGCGACGACAAGGTCCACGGGGGCGTCGACAACGACACGTTCTGGGGCAACGCCGGCAACGACCGCATCGAGGGCAACGACGGCGCGGACGTGGCCCTCGGCGGCCAGGGCAACGACGTCATCACCGACTCCGCCGGAGACGACAACCTCAAGGGCGGCGACGGCAACGACGCCATCGACGCGGGGCCGGGCCTTGACCTCATCCAGAGCGGGTTCGGCAGCGATTTCGTCGACGGCGGCCTCAACGCCAACGAGACGTTCGCCGGCGAGGACGACGACTTCGTGATCGCCGGCAACGGCGCGGACGCGGTCGAGGGCGACGGCGGAGACGACTGGGAGGAGGGCGGCAACTCCAACGACCTGCTCCAGGGCGACAACGGCGCGCCGTTCTTTGACGACAACAACCGGCCCGGCCACGACGTCCTCATCGGCGACGGCGGCGAGGACGACTACGACGCCGAGGGCGGCGACGACATCATGGTCGCCGGGCCGGGCGTCGAGCGCAACGCGGGCATCGCCGGGTTCGACTGGGTGACGCACACTCGGGACCCGCAGGCGGCGGACGCCGACCTGAACCTGAAGATCGCCCTCCCGGTCGGCCCGGTCGTGACGACCCGCGACCGCTACACCCAGGTGGAGGGGCTCTCGGGCTGGAAGTTCGACGACACCCTCAAGGGCAACATCATCCCGCCGGCCGCGGGCGATGCGCTGGACGCCGCGGGCATCACGCGGATCGCCGGGCTGCAGCAGCTGCTCGGTACCGGCGTGACCTCCTTCGTGGCCGGGGACATCATCCTCGGCGGGGCGGGCAGCGACAGCATCGAGGGCCGTCAGGCGGACGACATCATCGACGGCGACAAGTGGCTGAACGTCCAGCTGCGCGCGCCGGATCCGTCGACCGCCATCACGACGGACACGAAGCTGTCCGACAGCCTCACCCAGATCCGGGCGGACGTGTTCGCCGGCAGCATCGACCCGGGCGACATCAAGATCGTCCGCTCGATCGAGCCGGGCGCGCCGGGGACCGACGTCGACACGGCGGTCTTCTCCGGCCCGCGCGCCGACTACGACGTCACGCCGAGCCTCAACACCACGAGGATGACGATCACGCACGCCCGCGGGGCCGCGACGGACGGCACCGACTCCGTGCGCAACGTCGAGCGGCTGCAGTTCTCCGACCAGATCGTCACGATCCGGCCGGTGGCCGCCCTGACCCCCGCGACGCGGACGTTCGCGACGCGGCAGATCGCCACGACGAGCGCCGCGCAGCCGGTGACGCTCACGAACACGGGCAACTCGCCGCTCGCCATCGCCTCGATCGCGCTGACCGGGACGGACCCCGGCGACTTCGCGATCTCGGCCAACACGTGCGCGGCGTCGCTCGGCGCGGGGGCGAGCTGCACCATCGGCACGACGTTCCGCCCGACCGCCGCGGGCACGCGGACCGCGATCCTGCGGGCCACCGACGACTCGAACGGCACGCCCGGCAGCACGCAGGACGTGACGCTCACCGGCGTCGGCACCGTGGGGCCGCCGCCGAACAGCCCGGCGACGGGGGCGCCCGTCATCAGCGACGCGACACCGCAGATCCTCCAGACCCTGACGGTGAACACGTCGGCGATCGCCGACGCGGACGGTCTGGGGACGCTGCAGTTCCGCTGGCAGCAGACGAACAACGCGGGCACCGGGGCGTTCACGAACATCGCCGGGGCGACCAACCCGTCGTTCACCGTGCCGCTGCTCGGGGCCGGACGGCGCTTCCAGGTCGTCGTGTCCTTCGTGGACGGCGCCGGGCACGCCGAGACGGTGACCTCCGCGCCGACCGCGCGGGCGTCGATCCTGCCGAACGCCACGACCGCCCCGACGGCGGCGGCCGCGGCGGTGCCCGCGGGCCCGGCGGCGCGGACCGCGCCGGCCACGGCGGCACCCGCGGCGCCGGCCCCGGCCGTGCTGCGGGCGAGCGCGCTGACCGTGCGCGCCGCGGGGACCGCCCCGCTGACGGTGGCGGCGAACGTGCCGGCGGGCGCGACGACGGCCAGGATCACCGTCTCGCGTCTCACCAGGCCGGCGAAGGGGTCGCCGGCCGCACGCAGGCGCGTCCGCGCCAAGGTCATCGCCACCGTGTTCCGCACGGTCTCCCAGGGCAGGCGGGTCACGTTCCGCCTGACCGAGAAGCCCCTGCGGAACCTGCGCGCGGGCCGGTACCGGGTCGAGGTTCGCGTCGGCCGGTCCCGCGGAGACCTGGGGCCGGCGACGACCCGCGAGGTCACGGTGAGGAGCTCCCGGGCGACGTCCGCCCGGTAGGTCCAGCCGCGCAGCGGCGAAGCGGCCGTTTCCCCCCGGGGCGGCCGCTTCGCGCTGTGCGCGGCGGAAGCGCGGCGAGCCGGTTTCGTGCGACCGCAACTCTCGGGCCGCCCCATGGCGTGGATACGCTGCGGCCCATGCCAGCCGAGCCCGGCCTTCGCGAGCGCAAGAAGCAGCGGACCCGCGAGCTGATCGCCGACTCCGCCCTGCGCCTCTTCTCCGAACGGGGCTTCGATGCCGTCACGGTCGCCGAGGTCGCGGGCGAGGCCGACGTCTCCCAGGGCACGGTCTTCAACTACTTCCCCCGCAAGGAGGACCTCCTCTACCACCGGATGGAGGCCTTCGAGGCCGAGCTGCTCGGCGCCATCCGCGACCGCGCGCCGGGCGAGTCGGCCCTCGCCGCCTTCGGGCGCTTCGTGACCACGCCGCGCGGCCTGCTCGCGTCGGAGGAGGGCACCGAGCGCCTCGCGGCGATCCCGCGCGTGATCTCCGAGAGCCCGGCGCTGCTCGCGCGCGAGCGCGAGATCCTGGCCGGCTACACCGAGTCGCTCGCCGCGCTCCTCGCCCAGGAGACCGGCGCACGGCCCGGGGACATCACGCCGTGGGTCGTCGCCAACGCGCTCATCGGCGTCCATCGGGCGCTGATCGAGTACGCGCGGCGCGGCATCCTCGCCGGGCGGCGCAGCCCGGCGCTCGGTCGTGCGGTCCGCGCCCAGGCCCAACGGGCGGTCGCCGAGCTCGAAGCCGGGCTCGGCGGCTACGCGGTGAGGCGAACCGATTTATGATGCAACTTGAAATTTCTTGTCACTATGAGAACATCGCCGCATGCAATACGCCGAGCACGAGACCGGTCGTTCCGTCGTGGTGCCCTTCGCCGCCGTCGTGCTCGCGATGCTCCCCGCGGTCCTCGACCAGACGATCCTGGCCACCGCCCTGCCGACCGTCGCGGCGGATCTCGGCCGCCTGAGCGACATCTCGTGGGTCGTCACGGCCTACGTCGTCGCGGCGACCGCGACCACGCCGCTCTGGGGCAAGCTCGGCGACCGGCACGGGCGCAAGCGGCTGCTCGAGGCGTCGCTCGCCACGTTCGTGACGGCCTCGGCGCTCTGCGGAGCCGCGCAGGACATCACGCAGCTCATCGTCGTGCGGGCGGTCCAGGGCGCCGCCGCCGGCGGGCTGATGACGCTCGCGATGGCGGCGGTCGGCGACCTCGTGGCCCCGCGCGAGCGCGGGCGCTACCAGGGCTACATCGCCGCGACGTTCGCCCTGGCGACGGTGCTCGGCCCGCTCGCGGGCGGCCTGCTGGTCGACCACGCGGGGTGGCGCTGGGTGTTCTACGTCAACCTGCCGGTCGGCGTCGCCGCGCTCGTCGGCCTCAGCCGCACCCTGCCCGCGGCGGCGGCCGGGCGCCCGACCGCGCCGCTCGACGTCCACGGCGCCGCCCTCCTGGCGGGCGCGACGAGCGCGCTGATGCTCGCGTGCGTGTGGGGCGGCGACCGCTACGCCTGGGACTCGCCGCAGATCGGCGCGCTGGTCGCCGCCACCGTGGCGCTGTCGGTCGCGCTGCTGGTCCGCGAGCGGCGCGCGCCCGACCCGATCGTGCCGTTCGCGCTCCTGCGCCGCCGCGCGGTCGCGGTCGCCAGCGCCGGGCTGTTCCTCACGACGGCCGCGCTGTTCTCGGTCGTCGTGTTCGTCCCGCTGTTCCTGCAGACGACCACCGGCGCGTCCCCCACGCAGGCGGGACTGCTGCTCGTGCCGATGACGATCGCCACCGCGGTGTCCACGACGCTCTCCGGGCGCAGCATCGCGCGCACCGGCCGCTACAAGCGCTTCCCGGTCGCGGGGCTCGCGTCGATGACGGGCGCGCTCACGCTGCTCGCGGCGACGGCCGGCCACCCGTCGAGGACGATCACCGCCGTCGGCCTGGCGCTCTTCGGGCTCGGCTTCGGCCTCGTGACGCAGATCCTCGTCGTGGCGGTCCAGAACACCGTCGAGCGCCGTGAGCTCGGCGTCGCCACCGCCGCCACCGGCTTCTTCCGCGCGCTCGGCGGGGCGGTCGGCGCCGCTGCGCTCGGCGCGGTCTTCGCCGCCCGCGCCGGCGCGCACGCGTCGCAGGTCGGGCCCGGCGTGCGCGCCGACGTCATCGATGCCGTGCAGAGCGTCTTCGTCGTCGCGGCGCCGCTCGCCGCGCTCGCGCTCGCCGTGGTCCTGTGGCTCCCGGAGGCGCCGCTCCAGCAGCGCGCCGGCGGCGGCGGGTAGGAGCGGGGCTCGGCGTCAGTCCTCGTCGAGGTGGCGCTTGGCGATGATGCCCCGCTGGATCTCCGACGTGCCCTCGAAGATCTTCGTCAGCCGGGCGTCGCGCCAGTGGCGCTCGACGCGGTAGTCGGTGGTGTAGCCGTTGCCGCCGAGGATCTGCAGGGCCTCGCTCGTCGCGCGCTCGGCCATCTCGCTCGCGAAGAGCTTGGCCATCGAGCACTCCTTCTCGCAGCGGGCGCCGGAGTCGAAGAGCTCGGCCGCGTGGTGGTAGAGCCGGCGGCCGGCCTCGATCCCGGTCGCCATGTCGGCGAGCTTGAAGCGGATCGCCTGGAACGCGCCGATGGGCCGGCCGAACTGCACGCGCTCCTTCGCGTAGGCCGTCGCCTCGTCGAGCGCGGCCTGCGCCGCGCCGACCGCGCGCGCGGCGGTGTGGATGCGCGCGATGTTGAGGAACTGCACGGTGTCGTAGAAGCCGGTGCCGGTGCCCTCCTCCGGCTGCAGCCGGTCCGCGGCGGGCACCCGCACGTCCTCGAAGCGAAGCGTCCACGACGTGATCCCGTGGTAGCCGATCTTCGGGATGACCTCACCGCTCACGCCGTCGGGGAACACGCCGCGCGGCTTGGGCACGATGAAGGTCTCCAGGCCGCGGATGCGGTCCTCGCCGGTCCGCGCGAGCAGCAGGATGAAGTCCGCGGCGAGCGCCCAGCCGCACCAGCGCTTCTCGCCGTTGACGACGTAGTCGTCGCCGTCGCGCACGGCCGCGCACGACACGCCGGCGAGGTCGGAGCCCGCCTCGGCCTCCGAGAACGCGACGCCGCCGATCCACCGCCCGGCGGCGCTGCGGCGCAGCAACTCGTCGCGGCGGCCGGGATCGGGCACGTCGGTGCCGAGCCCCTGGCCGCGGGCGATGACGCTCGCGACGCTCATCCACGCGCGCGACAGCTCCTCGGCGACGGTGCAGTACTCGAAGACCCCGAGCCCGAGGCCGCCGTGCTCGCGGTCCACCATGATCCCGAACCACCCGCGCTCGGCGAGCTTCTCGACCAGCTCGTCCGGGATGTCGCCCTTGACCGGGTCGAGGTCGTCGGCGACCGGGTTCACCTCCGTGGCGGCGAACTCCCGGGCTTCCGCCCGCAGGCGCCCGCGGGCGTCGTCCCGGTCGGAGATCAACGCGCGGGACGAACGGTGAGCGGCGGCATCAGGCGCGGAAACCTAGCCGACCCCGTCCGGTCACGGGCGGCGCGCCTCGCCTCCATATGCTCCGGCAGCGATGCGCACGAGCCTCGACCAGATCTGGAAGCTGCACGGTGACGGGCGGTCCGTCGGCGCCCGCGACGTCGTGCGCCCGGACGAGCGCCTACGGATGCCGGCGATGCTCGGCCTGGGCGCGCAGCACGTCCTGGCGATGTTCGGCTCGACCGCCGTCGTGCCCGTGCTCACCGGCTTTCCCGTCTCGACGACCCTGCTGTTCTCGGGGATCGGGACGCTGCTGTTCTGCCTGATCACGCGCAATCGGGTGCCGTCGTACACGGGCTCGTCCTTCGCGTTCATCGCGCCCGTGGTCGCGGCGAAGGCCGACGGCGGCATCCCGGTCGCCCTCGGCGGCATCGTGGTCGCCGGCCTGGCGGTGTTCCTCGTCGGGCTGCTCGTCGACCGCGCCGGCTACCGCGTGGTCGAGTACCTGCTCCCGCCCGTGGTGACCGGCGCGATCGTCGCGTTGATCGGCCTCAACCTCGCCCCCGTCGCCAGGGACCAGTTCTCCCAGCAGGCCGGTGTCGCGCTGTTCACGCTCGCCGCGATCCTCCTGGGCAGCGTCGCGCTGCGCGGGCTGGCCGGACAGCTGTCGGTGTTCCTCGGCGTGGTCGCGGGCTACGCGTTCGCCGCCGTCCTGGGCAAGGTCGACTGGACGCCGGTGCGGGAGGCGCCGTGGTTCGGCTGGCCGGACATCACGACGCCCGTGTTCGACCTGCGCGCCATCCTGCTCATCGTCCCCGCCGTGCTGCTCGTCCTGCTCGCCGAGAACGCCGGTCACGTCAAGGCGGTGGGCGCGATGACCGAGCGCAACCTCGACCCGCTGATCGGCCGCTCGCTCATGGGCGACGGCGTGGCGACCACGCTGGCGGGCGCGTTCGGCGGGTCGGGGACGACGACGTACGCGGAGAACATCGGCGTGATGGGCCTCACACGCGTGTATTCGACGCTCGCCTACGTCATCGCCGGGCTCTTCGCGATCGCGCTCGCGCTCATGCCGAAGTTCGGCGCCGTGATCTCGGCGATCCCGATCGGCGTGCTCGGCGGCGCCGTGACCGTGCTGTTCGGGATGATCGCCGTGCTCGGCGCGCGCATCTGGATCGAGGCCCGCGTCGACTTCCGCGATCCGGTGAACCTGTCGACCGCCGCCGTCGCGCTGATCGTGGGCGCCGGGAACTACACCCTCACGTGGGGCGACTACGAGTTCGCCGGCATCGCGCTGGGCACCGTCGCCGCGATCCTGATCCACCAGGTCCTGCGGGCGCTGCGGCCGCGCACCGGCGGACCGGACCGGCCGACGGCCGGCGATGCGACGGTGACGCCGCTGGCCGACCCACCGCCGGACGACGCGCGGCTCGGCGACCGGCCGTAGCGACCCGCCGCGCGGGGCTCAGGCGAGCGCCGGGTCCTCGCTGGACAGCCCGGCGAGCATGAGGCGGGCCTGGGCGTCGCGAAGGCCGCCGCGGACCTCGCGCAGCGCGGTGATGCGCGCGCGCTCCTCCGGCGGCTGGTAGGAGTCCACGTCGCGCTCGACGACGTAGCGCTCCGCCGCGTCGCAGACGACGCCGAGATCCTGGGCGTCCAGGCGTAGGACATGCATGTCGGCGCCCGGCGCCGGATCGAGCCGGTCGGCCAGCTCGCCGATCGCGCGGACCGCCAGCACGGCGTCCGAGTCCAGTTCGCCGAGCGCGCGGCTGTGGCGCTCGTGACGGACGGCGACGGCCAGGGCCGCGGCGGCCTCGGCGGGCGCGTCGGCGATCACGAGCGGCGTCGGGGCGCTCGCGCCCTCCCGCATCACGAGCTCGCAGTTGGTGAGGCTCATCAGCACAGGTATCGGCTCCATCGGGCTCCAGGTCAAGTACTACCCGCATCGCGGTCGGCCACGCCCCGGACTGCGTCGCCGTCGGTTGGCCGCCCGCGGGGCGGGCGGGTGGCGGGGGCGGTGTGGCGATCCGCTCAGTCGTCCCGGCAGCGCGCGGCGCGGGCGGGCGGCGGCGAGGGGGTCGTCGTCCCTGGGCGCGGGCGTCGTGCCCGGCGTGCTCGACGAGTTCTGTCCGTGTGGGACACATTTCTCGTCGAGCACGTCCCCGTTCAGCGCCGAGCGCAGCGTTTGTCAGCTCAGAGACCACAAATCCTTCACTCACCGACGCGACGCGACGCGGTGCCCGCGCCCACGCCGCGCGGCAGCCTCCCCTCCATGCCGCCCGCCAGCGCTCGCGCCACCCTCGCGCACGCGCGGAGCGCCACCGGACCCGGCGCCGCGACCGCTCGTACACGTGGCCACTTCCGGCCCGAGCGCCGGCCACCGTGCCGATACGCGGGAGACCGGCGCATCGCGGCCGCGCCCGCCCCGATCGCCGTCATCCCCTTGCCCCGCGCCCGCCTCGGATCCCTGCTGCGTGCCCTCGCTCTCGTCGCGAGCGTCGCCGTGCCCGCGGCCCTCCCGGCCTCCGCGGGAGCCGCGGACACCGTCGAGCTCGTGATCCGGCGCGACACGGGCCTCACCGCGGCCGAGCGCTCGGCCCTCCGCGACGACGCGGGCGTGCGCTTCGAGCGCCACGTGCGCCTCGGAGACGCCGAGGTCGTGACCGTCCCCGCCGCGGATGCCGAGCAGGCGCTGCGCGACCTGCGCGCCGATCCGGACGTGCGATGGGCTCAGCGCGACGACGGCGTGTCGGCGCAGGCGGTGCGGACGGACCGCTGGTTCGGCGAGCTGTGGGGCCTCGAGAACACCGGGCAGACGATCCTCGGCGTCGCGGGCGACGCCGATGCCGACATGGACGTCCCCGAGGCATGGACCCGCTCGACCGGCGTCGGGCAGACGGTCGCGGTCGTGGACACGGGGGCCGATGCGGCCCACGCCGATCTCACCGCGCAGCTCGCCACCAATCCCGGCGAGACGGGCGCCGGCAAGGAGACCAACGGGCTCGACGACGACGCGGACGGCCTGGTGGACAACTGGCGCGGCTACGACTTCGCCTACGGCGACCCCAACCCGTCCGACCTCGACGGGCACGGCAGCCACGTGGCGGGCACCATCGCCGCCGCGAACGGCAACGGCCTCGGCGTCACGGGCGTGGCGCCGGACGCCAGGGTGCTGATCCTCAAGGCCCTCGACGACGCCGGGAACGGCCAGTGGTCGGACGTCGCCAACGCCTTCGACTACGCGGGCGACATCGGCGTGCGAGTCGTCAACGCCTCGCTCGGCGGGGCGGGCGACGTCCCCGTCATCTCCGACGTCATCGCGCAGCACCCGAACACGCTCTACGTCGTCGCGGCCGGCAACACGGCCACGAACCTCGACAACCAGACCTACTCGCCGTGCGAGGCGCCGCGGGCCAACGTGCTGTGCGTCGGCGCGTCGGACAGCACGGACCGCCGCGCGAGCTTCTCGAACTTCTCGCCGACCGCGGTGGACGTCTTCGCCCCCGGCGTCAACGTGCTGTCGACGACCGCCGGCACCTACGGCTACATGAGCGGCACGTCGATGGCGTCGCCGCACGTCGCCGCGCTCGCCGCGCTCATCCTCGCGCACCGGCCGGCGCTCACGGCCGCGGAGGTCAAGCAGGCGATCATGGTGAGCTCCGAGCGCCGGCCCGCGCTCGCGCTGTTCGGCGCCGACGGCGGCCGGGCGAACGCGACCGCCGCGCTGAGCGCCGCCGAGCACCCCGAGGACGGCGACGGCGACAGCGTCCCCGACGTCATCGACAACTGCGCCGCGGCCGTCAACCGCAACCAGGCCGACTTCGACCGGGACGGGACCGGCGACGCCTGCGACCCGACGCCGCGCGGGCCGGACACCGACGGCGACAGCGTCGCCGACGTCGACGACAACTGCCCCGCGGTTGCGGACCCGGGTCAGCAGGACGCCGACGCCGACCAGTTCGGGGACGCGTGTGACCCGACGCCGCGCGGACCGGACATCGACGGCGACGGCGTCGCCGCCCTCGACGACGCCTGCCCCGACCGGCCCGGGCCCGCTTCGCTACACGGCTGTCCGGCCCCCGCCCCGCCGGTCGTGCCGGCCACCCCGGCGCCCGCCGCGCCCGCCGCCCCGGCGCCCGCCGTCCTCGCGCCGCCGTCGCCCGTCGCGGCGCCGGCGCCCCTCCCGGCCGCCCCGGGCACGGGGGCCCCGACCGCGCCGCCACCGGTGGTGCGGTCGGTCACGGCCACGACGACGGGAGCCGCGCGCTGCCGCGCGGGGGCCTGCACGCGGCTGATGACCTTCAGCGTCAGGGCGGCCGGCGCCGCCGCGCTCCGCGTCACCGTCGAGAACCGCACGTGCCGGCGAGGCCGGTGCGCCTACCGGCGCGTCGCCTCGTCGTCGTCGCGCCGCGTGCGGCTCGCGCCGGGGCGCTACCGGGTCACCGTCACGGCGACCGGCCCGGGTGGGCGATCCCGCAAGACGATCGCGGTCACCGTCCGCCGCTGACCCCGGCCACGATCGCTGCCGCGTCGCAGGGCTCGGCGAACAGCCGCTCGACGTGCCCGCGCCGGCGCTCGAGCACCGCGCGCTGGTTGACGTAGCCCTTGTCGGTGATCTCGCCGGCGTCCATGTTCGGCGGCTCCTCGAGCAGCAGCAGCCGCTCGACGCGCGACGCCGACCCGGCGCCGGCGTTGACGCGCGCCAGCGCGTCGGCCAGATGCGCCCGGAGCGCCGGAGCGTCCAGCGCCACGTCGCCCTCCACGCCGCACACGCGCCGCGCCTCGCCCTGGTTGACCCACGCCAGCGCGGCCGCGTACTCCCGGTCGTGGCCGGCGATGACGGCGTCGGTGAGCACGCCGGCCGCCGACACGAGCGACGTGCGCATCCGCCCGACGGTCACCCAGGTGCCGCTCAGGAGCTTGAAGTCCTCGGCGAGGCGCCCGTCGAACATCAGGCCCTGGTTGGGGTCGTCCTCGTCGACGAGCGTCACGGCGTCGCCGGTGCGGTAGTAGCCCTCCTCGTCGAACGCCCTGGCGGTGGCGTCGGCGTTGCCGTGGTAGCCCGGCGTGATGTTCGGGCCCGTGAGGCGGATCTCGCGCTTCGCGCCGGCGGGGACCAGCTTGAGCGTCACCCCGGGCAGCGGCACGCCGATGCACCCGCAGCGGGCCGTCGGGAAGTGCGCGGTCGTGGCCGCGGGCGCCGTCTCGGTCGTCCCCCACGCGGCCGTGAGCGGGATGTCGCGCGGGGCGACATCGTCGGCGACCGCGCGCAGGCGCTGCCACAGCGCGTCGGGGAGCGCCGCGGCGGCGTAGAACATGAACCGCAGGCGCGAGAAGAAGACCTCGGCGAGCTCGCGGTCGCTCTCCAGCCGCGGGGCGAGGAGCGCGTACCCGGCCGGCACGTTGTAGTAGACGGTCGGGCGCGCGTCGCGGAGCGTCTCGACCGTCTTCTCGAAGAGGGCCGGCACCGGCTTGCCGTCGTCGATGTGAAGCGTGCCGCCGAAGGCGATGATCTGGTGCAGGTTGTGGTTGCCGCCGAAGGTGTGGCTCCACGGCAGCCAGTCGGCGAGGATCGGCGGCTCGCTGGGCAGGAACGGCCACACCTGCCCGAGCGCCTGCATGTTGGAGCAGATCATCCGGTGGGTGTTGACGACGCCCTTGGGCGCGCCGGTCGAGCCCGACGTGAAGAGGATCTTCGCGACCGAGTCCGGCCCGAGCGTGGCGAACGCCTGCTCGACCGCCGGCCCCGGCGCCGTCGCCTCGAGGTCGGCGAGGCGCAGCGCGCCGGAACGCTCGCCGCGCGCGACGACCTGCGCCGGCACGGCCGTGGCCAGGGCGTCGAGCGCGCGACCGAAGGCGCCCGCGTCGTCGGCGAACACCATCCCCGGCGCGCACAGCTCCGCGATCGCCCGGATGCGCTCGTGGTCAGCGCTCAGCAGCGAGTACGCGGGGCTGATCGGCAGGATCGGGACGCCCGCGGTGTAGGCCCCGAGGGTCAGCAGCAGGTGCTCGAGCGAGTTGCCCGACAGCACCATGAGCGGGCGCCCGGGGCCGAGCCCGCGGTCGAGCAGCGCCTGGGCGAGGGCGTCCGCGCGCTCGCGGGCCGCTCCCCACGTCACCGTCGCCCAGCCGTCGCCGTCGCGCCGGCCGGCGAGGACGCGCTCGGGGTGCGCGGCCGCCCCGGCGCGGAAGACGTGGGCCATGCTGGGCGCGTAGTCGCCCAGCGGCTCGGATGAGCGCAGCAGGATGGCCCCGTCCGCGCGGGACTCCGCCACGATCCGCGGCGGCGCGAACACCTCGACGGCGACCTCGGACATCGTCCCCTCCCCTCCGCTCAGACGACCTGACGCAGGGCCGATACTGCCGCCTTCAGGTCGCGCGGCGCAACCCGCCCGTGCTCCTCGGCGACGCCGGGCTCGGCGACGAACGTGCCGCCGCCGTAGCCGCGGCGGACCATCAGGTCGCCGGAGAGCTCGAGGACCTTCAGCGCCTCGCGCAGGACCGAGCGGGAGACCGCGAACTCCTCCGCGAGCGCGGGCTCCGCCGGCAGCCGGTCGCCCGGCTGCAGCTCGCCCGCGGCGATCGCCGTGCGCAGCGCCTCGATGACCACCTCGAAGTGCCGGCGTGTGCCGACCGGTGAGAACGCCTTGCGCTCCCCGCCCATCCGGGACCCTCTGACTGTCGTCTGTTGTCCGACATCAGCGGACGACGCTCCGCCGCCAGCGCGGACCCCTCTCCTTCCGGGCGAGACCGTACAGACGGCGAACGCGCGTCGTCAAGATGTTCCTTGACATCTTTGAGACGAGCGTCGTTCGAATGTAGTCGGACGGCCCCTGGCGCCGGCGAGCGGGCTACGTCGGCGGCACGGCGCGCCGCGACGACGGGGCGCGCGTCACGGCGTGGCGGCGCGGCGGGCGGCGGGCGCGGCGCTCTCGCCCGCGGTGAGCCGGTCGAAGTGCTCCTGCGCCGTGCGGTTCCAGCGCTCGTGGCGGTCGCGGAAGAGCTCGTGCGCCCGCCGGCGCGGCCAGTCGTCGTCGAGGACCTCGTCGGGCAGATCCGGGTCGATGAACGGGAAGCGGCGCCAGGCGTGGACGAGGTTCGTCTGCGCCGCGAACGTCGAGGTGTCGTCCTCGGGCTCGAGCGTGGAGAAGTCGTCGACGAACTGCTCGTACTGCGCGCGCAGCGTCGGCAGGTCCCAGGCGGCGCCGATGACGCGGGGCGGGTCCCCCAGGTCGCCGAGCTCGGCGCGGAAGGAGAGGACCTGGATCTCGGGGTCGGCCTGCGCGACGGCCTGCGAGGCGAGGTGCTCGCGGGTGACGTGCGGCGTCACCCACAGGCCGCCGCCGAGCGACCCGAAGCCGGCCCAGGCCAGCCGCGTCTTGACGCGGTAGCGCAGCTCACGGCGGTTCTCGGGCACGCGCAGCACGACGAGCAGCCAGCGCCGGTCCCACGCGACGGGCCCGCCGAAGCCGTAGATGCGCGCCGCGCCCTCGCGCAGGAGCTCGCGCGTGGGCTCGGTGAGCCGCATGCGCGATCGCCGGCCGATGCGCTCGCCCGCGAGCCATCCGTCCTTCGTGCTGCGCACCACCGCCTGCCGGGCGGCGGCGGGGCTGTAGCCCACCGTTGTGAGCGCCGAGACGAGCGACTCCTGCCAGAGGCCCTCGTGGCGCGGCAGCGCGTACTCGCCGAGCACGGTGAGCAGCATGGACCGTGCGGCGGGAGCGCCCACGGAGCGCCGGCGGAGGACGTCGTTCACGGCGCGGACGCTATGGCATCGTGCGACGCCCGCGCGTGGAGCGTGTCACGCGACCTCCACGACGACCGCCGCGCCGGTGTCCCCGGCCGCGCAGCCGGTGAACAGGCCGCGACCGCCGCCGCGATCGTGCAGCGCCCACATGAGCTCGATGATCCCGCGCGCGCCGGTCGGCCCCTGCGGATGGCCGTAGATGAGGCTGCACCCGAACGGGTTCATCGTCTCGGCGTCCGCGCCGGTCTGCCGGGCGAACCAGAGGTCGTTCACGGCGAACGGGTTGTGCGTCTTGACGACGTCCATGTCGGCGATGTCCAGGCCCGCGTCGCCGAGCGCCGCCTGGGCCGCCGGCACCGGCGCCTTGGGCATCTCGCCGCGCCCGACGCGCGCGAAGCCGGTCGCCAGGATGCGCGCGACCGGGCCGTCGGCGCCGGCGGCCCGCGCCTGCGCGGGCGCCGTGACGACGAGGCCGGCGCAGCCGTCGGCGGGGTGCGTCTGCGAGCCGAACGACACGACCCCGCCGGGCTGGACCGCGCGCAGGCCCGCGAGGCCCTCGGCCGTGGCCGGACGCACGCCCCAGTCGGCATCGATCTCCTCCGGGCGGCGCTTCGTGCCCGCCGGGATCGGCACCATCCAGCGCCGCTGGAACGCGCGGTCGTCCGCCAGCGCCTCGGCGTACTGCTCGTAGCGGCGGACCGTGAGCTCGTCGAGCGCGCGCTTGTCGAACCCGCCCTGGCCGGCGACGCGCTCGGCGGTCTCGAGCATCCCCTCGCCGGTGTTCGGGTCGCAGCCGAACGAGTCGAGCACCCAGTTCTCGCTGGCCGGCGTGCCGCCGGCGGCGCTCGACGCCGGGTAGACGAGGTGCGGGCCGTTGCTCGTGCGGTCGGTGAGGACGACGAGCCGCGCGCCGTCCGCGGAGCCCTGCTGGCCGGCGGCGGCGGCGTGCAGGCACGC
>JAXDHC010000589.1:0-9635 GCA_034664705.1 Solirubrobacteraceae bacterium | reverse complement strand
CGCATCTGGGTGACCGGCGCGGCGAAGATCAGCAGCAGCGCGACACCGGCGGCGATCGACGCCCACGGCCGGCGGGTCACGATCTCGCCCCAGCGGGCGAAGGCCGGCGAGCTCTGGACGTGCTCGGGGTGCTTCGGCACGAGCTTGCGGCCCAAGGCGCCCATCATGATGGGCAGGATCGTCAGCGCCGACACGACGACCGCGCCGATCGCCAGCGCCGCGCCGATGCCCATCTTGCCGATGTACGGGACGCCGATCACGAGCAGGCCGGCGATCGCCACCATGACGATCAGCCCAGCGGCCACGACCGTGGTTCCGGCCGTGGCGGCCGCGCGTGCGGCCGCGTCGTGCACGCCGTCGCCCGCCGCCCGCTGCTCGCGGTAGCGGCCGATGATCAGCAGCGAGTAGTCGATCCCGGCGCCGAGGCCGAGCATCACCGCGATCACCGCCGCGAACGTGGGCAGGCCGAGCGGCGCCGACAGCCAGGCAAGCAGGAGCTGGCCGGCCATCACGCCGGCCAGCGCGCCGATGAGCGTGGCGCCCATGGCCCACCCGGAGCGGAACAGCAGCGTGAGCAACACGATCGCGATCAGCACGCCGATGAGCTCGCCGACAGGGGCCGACTGCTCGGACGCCAGGTCGATCAGGTAGCCGCGCGCCTCGACCCGAACCTGGGGCTCGGCGGTCTCGCCCGCCTTGATCAGCGCCTCGCCGTCCGCCTTCTCGATCTTCGCCGGGTCGGTGGAGTAGCGCACGTCGACGGAGGCCAGGCGCCCGTCCCTGGACAGCTGGCCGCCGGGATCGAACGGGCTCGCTGCGAGCTCGACGCCGTCCAGCCTGCGGACCTTCCCGAGCGCGCCCTCGATCGCCGCCCTCGGGCCGGGATCGGAGACCTTGCCCGTGTCGACCGTGAAGACGAGGGTCGAGTCCGCCCCGCCGAACGCGGGCGAGTGCGCCTGGAAGAGATCGATCGCCTGCTGGGACTCGGCCCCCGGCACCGTGTAGTCGTCCTTGGCCTCACCACCGGCGCCGGCGGCCAGGACCAACAGCACCAGGACGCCGATCGCGCCCGCGAGGCTGCGCTTCCAGCGCAACGAGAGGCTGCGCGCGAGGCGCGCGAGAAGCTGGAACATCCTGGACCAGACGCTTTCGTCGAGAGAGGAAACCGTCACCGAGCCTGGCCACACCGGAAAGGGGCGAGCGCGGGCATCTCGTGTTCACGGGTCTCACCGCGACCGGCCCCGTCGCGGGGGCAGCCGCCGTCAGACGACACCGACCGTACGGGAACCACGGTGCGTTGGCAACCTGCGAGGCGGTGCGGGCGGTGCATCGGCCGTCGCCCCACGGCCCGGGTCGGCGCACGCGGCGAGCGAGCCGCTCAGCGGGATCGCCCGCAGGCGCATCGTCACGACGCGTCCCCGTCCCGACCGTCGAGACGAGCGAGGAGCCCGATGCGCATGCGACCGGTCCTCCCGCCGCCGCCGGACCCAAGCGGGTCGTGGTCGCGCCCTGCGCCGGAGGCAGCGGTCACCCGCCTCCGCTCAGCGCTGCGATGTGCTCACCAGGGTGAGGGCGCGTAGTCCTTGAGGAACACCCCGTGGACGTCCTCGCCCGCCTCGCCGCGGACGATCGGGTCGTAGACGCGCGCCGCGCCGTCGATGAGGTCGAGCGGGGCATGGAAGCCCTCGTCGGCCAGGCGCATCTTCGTCGGGTGCGGACGCTCGTCGGTGATCCAGCCGGTGTCGACGCTCGTCATGAGGATGCCGTCCGACAGCAGCTCCGTCGCGCTCGTCCGCGTGAGCATGTTGAGCGCGGCCTTGGCCATGTTCGTGTGCGGATGGCCGGGGCCCTTGTAGCCGCGGCTGAACTGGCCCTCCATCGCCGAGACGTTGACGACGTACGTGCGGCGCGCTGCGGACGCCGCCAGCGCGAAGCGCAGCCGGCTGATGAGGATGAACGGGGCGGTCTGGTTGCAGAGCTGGACCTCGAGCAGCTCGACCGGGTCGACCTCGCTCACCACCTGGCTCCAGCTGTTGTGCGGATGCAGGTCGGGCGCGAGGCCCGCCGCGTCGATCGCGGTGCCACGGGCGATGCGATCCGCCGACGCCGAGCCGGCGGTCAGCGCCAGCGCGGTCAGCGCCTGCGGCGTGGGGGACCAGTGACCGCCCGGCAGGGCCGCCGGCGTGCCGGGCGCGCCGCGCCCGAGCGTCACGACGTCCGGCAGCGGGCCACTCGGCAACGGCGCCTGCGCGGCCGTCGCGAGATGCGCGTACGCCTCGGGCGAGCGGCGCACCGTCTGGGCGGCGTTGTTGATCAGGATGTCGAGCGGTCCGTGGCCGGCGACCTCGTCGGCGAGCGCGATGACCTGCCCGGGATCGCGCAGGTCGATGCCGACGACGCGCAGGCGATGAAGCCAATCGGCGCTGTCCTCCATCGCGGTGAAGCGCCGGACCGCGTCGTGCGGGAAGCGCGTCGTGATCGTCGTGTGCGCCCCGTCGCGCAGCAGCCGCAGCGCGATGTACATGCCGATCTTGGCCCGGCCGCCGGTGAGGAGGGCGCGGCGTCCGGTCAGGTCGGTGCGAGCGACGCGACGCTCGTGGTTGAGCGCGGCGCAGGAGAGACAGAGCTGGTGGTAGAAGGCGTCGACGTCCCGGTAGCGCTGCTTGCAGATGTAGCACGCGCGGGCACGCAGGAGCCGGCCGGCGCGCCGGCCGGTGGCGCGGGAGGTGAGCGCGAGCCCTCGGGTCTCGTCGTCGATCCGCCCGGGCGCGCCGGTCGCCGTCGCCGCGGTGACCGCCTCGTCGTTGGCGCGGACCGCCGAGCGTCGCTCGGCCCGCCGCTGCTCCTTGACGGCCTTGAACAGCCGGCCGGTGGCACGCCGGACGGCGACCGCGTCGGGGTGCTCGGTCGGGAGCTGCTCGACCTCGGCGAGGACGCGAAGCGCAGCGGCGAGGCGGTCGGAGTCGATGCCGTCCATGTGCGCGCAACAGGGTAGAGGCACCCTCCGGGGATCGGCTCAGGCCCCGCTCCAGGACGACCACGGCTCGCGCTCGAGCGCCGCCACGAACTCGCCGCGATCGTGCACCGGCTCGCCGTGGGACACGAGGACATGCTCGAACTCGAGCGCGAGCAGGGCGCGCAACGCCGGCAGCGTCCGCTCCTCGTGCCACGGCGTCGCCCACACGCGCAGCACCCCGCCCGGCGCGGTCATGGCGTCGGCGAACACCAGGGCACGGTGCTCGGGGAGGTACACGGGCGTCTCCATCGTCCCGCGGCCGTCGTACTGGGCCAGCAGCCCACCCGGGAGCTCGTCACCCGGCTGGACCGGCTGCAGCTCGGTGTGCGGGACGTCATCGCGCCAGAACAGCTGCGGGCCATACGCCGCAGCGCCGTACCAGCGGACGAACAGGTCCACGTCACGGACGTGGTCGGGCTTGAGCACGACGACCGCACTGGGCCCCAGCGCGTCGATGCGCTCCCAGACGTCGCGTGCGCCGGGCGGCGGCGCCAGCGGATCGAGCAGCACGCCGACGCCTCGAGACTCGACCGCGAACGACGCGACCTCCGGCTCCCAGTCCGAGCCCTCTCGCCAGTCGGGGCGGGACTGGCGCCACAACCACAGGCCCGGCCCCACGTCGCGCATCTCGACCGCCACGGCCGGCGAGGATAACGCCCGCCGTCAGCCGGCGAGCGCGTGCCCGCTCTCGTCCATCCGGAGCAGGTAGGGCGCGACGAGCTCGCCGTAGGCGGCCTTGCGCGCCGCGGGCAGGTCCTTCCACCCGGTGACCGAGCCACGGCACTCGACGGCGGCGCACAGGCACACGGCGGGGAAGTGGTCGATCGTGAAGTTGCGCATGGCGTAGTCGAACGTCAGCTCGTCGCCGGCGCCGATCGGTCGGCGCGCGACGAAGTCGAAGGCCTGCTCGTCGTTGAGGCGGACCCCGCAGTTGGGGTCGCAGGAGTGGTTGACCTTCGGTCCCAGGCCCCCGTGGCGGGCCCAGTGGCGGGGACCCACCTGCGTCGCGTGCGAGTCGTTGCCCGTCAGCGGCCCGACGAGGAAGCCGACCATGACGGTCTCGCCCGTCGCGAACGGCCGTGTGGCCAGGACCCCATCGCCCTTGCCGTCGGCGGTGCGGCGCAGCGCGACGCCCTCCTCGTCGGGGACTTGGGTGCTCCGCGCCTCGCGCTCCGAGAGGACCGTGGACGGACGAACGTGGGGCAAGGGACCCCTTTCGGTTGACACCCTTTAAAGAAGAGGATAGCCCGGCCCGGCCGGACGCCCGGCCGCTCCGGGTGCCGGTCGAGCCGTGGCGTGGGCGAGCTGACCGCCTCCGGTGGCACGCTCGGCGGCGTCGATAGAGTCGTCCGATGAGCGCCACAGAAGCCTCCACGATCGTCACCGGCGTCGACTTCGTGTCCGTTCCGACGCAGAACCTCGAACGCGCCGCCGCGTTCTACGGAACGACGCTCGGCCTGCACCGCTCGACGTATCGCCCGGAGCGGAACTTCGCCGAGTTCGAGACGGGCACCGTCACGCTGAGCGTGGTCGATCCGGAGCGGATGGGGATCGGGTCGTTCCGGCCCAACGCCAACCATGTCGCGCTGCAGGTCGAGGACGTGGCCGCGGCGCGGGCCGCGCTCGAGGAGCGCGGTGTCGCGTTCGCCGGCGACACCTTCGACAGCGGCGTGTGTCACATGGCGTTCTTCGCCGATCCGGACGGCAATGCCCTGATGCTGCACCACCGGTACGCGCCCCGGGTCGCCGAGGCCTGAGCGCGCGCTCGCGCGACCCGCGGCGGGGGACGCCCGACTGCCGGCGTCACGCGCGGCCGCGCGCGCCCCACGCTCGCGCGCCGAGGGTGAGCGGCTCGTCCGAGAGCCGTCGCCGGCAGCCTGCCCGCAGCTCGGCGCGGGCTGCCGGGTCCAGCCCGGCCAGGTAGGCCCCCGCGGGTCCGACACCGAGGGTGAACGGCTGCCACCAGTCCTCGAAGCTCGCGTGCTGGACGCGCACGCGGAGGACGGTCTCCTCGACGTCGTCCAGTCCCGCCGCGGCCAACAGCGCGGCGAGCTTCCCTTGGCCCGCGCCCGCCTGCTCGGACTCGTCGCGCACGCCGGGCTCGAGCTCCCGGGCGGCGTCCCAGAACGCCGTCAGCGGGGCCTGGCCGCCGGCGTGATCCCACACGCACGCCGCGACGATCCCGTCGCGGCGCGTGACCCGCCGCATCTCGCGCAGCCCGACCACCGGCTCGCGCATGAACGGCACGACGAGCTGCGCGAGCGTGACGTCGAACTCGCCGTCGCCGAAGGGCAGGTCCTCGGCCGTCGCGACGCTCACGTGAGCGCCGTCGTTGCGGCGGCGCGCCGCCTCGACGAACGGCTCCGACGGGTCCACGGCGGCCCCGGCGGCCGCGCCGAGTCGCACGACGAGCTCCGCCGTCAGCGCGCCGGGCCCGCAGCCCACGTCGAGGGCCCGCTGCCCCGCACCGACCCGTCCGAGGTCCGCCAGCTGCGGCGACAGCTGCGCCGAGTACCGGCCCATGAAACGGTCGTAGGCGTCTGCGGCGACGTCGAAGCTCACGCCGCGACCCTACGGGCGGCGCGCACGCCACGCGTCAGCCACGGTCAGCCACCGCCGTCGCTGCGCTGCTTGGGCGCGTAGCGGTGGTGCAGCAGCAGGACGTTGCCGTCGGGGTCCTCGAAGAAGGCGTTGTGGCAGACCCCGGAGTCGAACGCGTGGATGAACTCGACCCCGCGGGACTCGAGCTCGGCGCGCGCCGCGTCGACGTCGTCGACGTGAAGGGCGATCGGCGGGTGGCGCTGGAACTCGCGGCCGATCGCCGCGGCGTCGAGCACCTGGAGCGTCAGGTTCCCCGTCTCGAACTCGGCTCCGGGAACGCGCCCGTAGCGCTCGATGCACGGCAGTCCCAGCGTCGTGCCGTAGAACGTCTCGGCGGCCGCGAAGTCCTTGGTCCAGACGGTGATGAAGTCGACACCGGTGACGACGGAGTTGACGGAGGTCATGGGGCGTTGCGCTCCTCGCTGGTCGGGGGTCGTAGGAGAGGATGACGCGCGCGCCGGAGAGTCATCGGGCGCTGCGCCGGCCCACTCGGTCTAGGGCCATCCGACCCGCGGCGCCGGCGCCTCGACGGTCAGCACCTGGCCCGTCCCCGCCTGGTCGGCGATGTTCGTCGGGCCTCGCCAGTCCGCCGCCATCATGAACAGCGTCCGCTCGTCGACGCCCCCGAGCATGCAGGCGAAGCACCCGCGGTCGAGCTCGATCGTCCGCAGCACCTCGCCGCCTTCGCGGACGCGCACGCACCGCTTGTTCGGGACGTCGCCGTACCAGACGGCGCCTTCGGCATCGAGGCAGATGCCGTCGGGCACGCCGTCGCCGAGATCCGCCCACACCCGCCCGGGCGACAGGCCGCCGTCGGCGGCGATGTCGAACGCCGTCAGCGTGCCGGCGTAGGACTCGGCGAGGATCAGCGTCGCGTTGTCCGGGGTGACGGCGATCCCGTTCGGAAAGGCGACGCCATCGGCCACCTGCCGCGCCGCGCCGTCGGGCGTGACGACGGCGATGCTCCCGGGAGCGACCTCGCCGCCGGGGAAGTCGAAGCCGATGTTGCCGATGTAGGCGTTGCCCCGGCCGTCGACGACGATGTCGTTCCACGGCGGCGCGGCGAGCTCGGTGAGGTCGACATGGGTCACCAGCGAGCCGTCGGGCTCCATGCGGAGAAGCAGCCCCTCACGCCCGGAGACGATCAGCAGGCGCCCGTCGGGCAGCCAGTCGATGCAGAAGGGCAGGGCGGGGACCTGGGCGATCACCTCGCTGTCGCCCGCGAGGTCGACCGCGACGATCTCCTGCGCGCCCCAGTCTGAGAACCACAGGCGCCCGTCGTGCCACCGTGGCGACTCGCCCAGCACGAGGCCGGTCCTCAGGGTTCGCACATCCGTCGCCGCGGCGACGCGGGCCCGGCTCTCGCTCTCGCTCATCCGCTGCTGCTCCTCGTCGGGCTGTGCAGATAAGGACCGGCGCGCGCGGCGGAACTCATCGGCTCGAGGAGGCCGAGCCTCGCCGCGGAGCGCGGGGACGGCGGAGCGAGGTCCGGTGCGTTGCGCGACCGGGTTCCGGGAAGGGAACGGAGCATGGATGCCTCGGACACGCTCAAGAAGGCCGCCCACGCCGTGGGTGCGCACCGCATCACGACGCGTCCGAGCACCCGGCACGTCCGGGTCGAGTCGGACGGGCAGGTGCTGGCCGAGTCCGACCGGGCGACGGAGCTCGACGAGGCCGGGCTCCCGACCCGCTTCTACCTGCCTCGCGACGACGTCCGCACCGACGTGCTGACGCCGAGCGAAACCACCTCGCACTGCCCGTTCAAGGGCGACGCCACGTACCTGTCGGCGCCCGGCGCCAAGGATGCCTTCTGGGTCTACGAGGCGCCGTCGGAGGCGGCCGCCGACCCGATCGCCGGCATGCTCGCCCCGTGGCCGGGCCGCGTGCAGGTCCTGGTGGACGGCGAGCCGGGGTAGTTGCCGGGGCACCGCGCACCAGCGGTGCCCCAGGTCGACCGGCGAAGGTCCGCGCCTACCGGACCACGCGGTACTTGACGTGGGTGACCGCGGGCGAGGCGACCACCTTCACCGGTTCGAGGGCGGGGTCGCCGACGCCCTCGAGCAGTCGCTCGCCGGCGCCGAGCACGATCGGGACGATGTGGAGGTCCGCCGATCGGACGCGACGGGCCCGACGCGCTTCTCCGTGCGGCTCAGGGGCGTATCGTCGCCGGGGGATGGCCTCGGTCTGGGGCAGGTGTCCCGCGCTCCCCAAGCGCATCCTGGACGGCGTGTTCGCCCGCGCCTTCGCGCTCGGCCGGCCGATCGCCGACGACGACCTCTTCCTCCTCGCGATCGCCGAGCTGGACGAGGCGCAACCGGCCCGCCGCGCGCTGGCGGCGGAGGGGATCGACGCGCAGCGGCTGCTGTCGTCGATCCGGGTCGGGGGAGACGGTCCGCTCGCCCAGAGCCTGACGTTCGCGCCGGCGTACTACAAGCTGGAGGGCCGGGCCCAGGCGTTCGCCGCCACCCTCGGCGACGGCCGGATCACGCCCGAGCACGTCCTCCTGGCGCTGCTGTGGGATCCCGGCAACCGGTCGTCCCAACTCGTGTGGCGGCTGGGCGCCGGCCGCGAGCGGATCGTCGAGCGCCTGCGCGAGCTCGGCATACCGGCGCCGGCCGCGCCGCTGCCGCCCCAGCGGCAGATCGAGTGGGGACCGCGCGTGTGGTTCGACCGCGCCGACGTCCGCCGGGTGACCGACCACCTCCGCGCCCACATCCCGCCCGGCACGCGATGGGGCACCAACTGGGAGGGCGACCGGGTCTGGGTGATCGCCGAGTCGACGGTCGACCTCGACGCCCTCGTCCGCGGCGCGCTCGAGACCTGAGGCGCGCCGGAGCGGAGCGCGGGCCGCGGCGCGCCGCCCCGTCTACCGGTCGAGCTCGGCGACGAGGTCGCGCACGCGCCGGGCGATGTCGTCCCGGATGGCGCGGACATCGTCGACCGGGCGGTCCTTCGGATCCTCGAGCTCCCAGTCGAGGTAGCGCTTGCCGGGGATGTACGGGCACGCGTCGCCGCATCCCATCGTGACCACGATGTCGGCCTGCTCGGCGAGCCCCTGCGTCAGCGGCTGGGGCCTGCGCCCGGCGAGATCGACGCCGAGCTCGCGCATGACCTCGACGACGGGCGGGTGCAGATGGCCGTCCGGGTCGGCCTCGCTGCCGGCCGAGAGCGCATGATGGCGACCCTCGGTGGCCTGCTCGAACAGCGCCTGGCTGATCTGCGAGCGCCCGGCGTTGGCCCTGCAGACGAACAGCACCGTGGCCATGTCAGCTCGTCCCGAGGGGGCCGGCGCGGCGGTCACCCATGGCGCGATCCAAGTCCGCGCCGGCCTGATGCGCGAGGTCGCGCACGCGGGTGCGCCGCGGGTCCTCGCGCGCGCCGGCGAGGTTGAGGTCGACGAGCGGAATGCCCGCGCGCACGACCGCCTCGGCGAGGATGGCGGCCGTCATGGCCTCCCCGCGGACGCCGCCGCGGGCCTCGGCCGCGGCGTCGGCGGCCAGGCGGGTGACCTCCGCCGCGATCTCGATGATCGCCAGCAGTGGGTCCGCCGCGTCCGACAGCGCCGCCCGCAGGCGCCCGCCGTGCCCGGGCTCGTCCCGCCGGCGCAGGACCGCGAGCACCGCGGTGTAGGCGGCCACGTCGTCATCGGCGAGCTCCAGCGCCGCCGCGCGCAGGGCTCCCGCGCGGTCCCGGCGCCGCTCCGTCGCGACGGCATCGAGGGGCTCCTTGCGCAGCGCGACGGCGCTGACCATCTCCACGAGCGCAGCCGCGAGCGCGCACGTCCAGGCCGCCGACGGCCCCGCCCCGGGCGCCGGATCGGTCGAGGACACGCGCGCGACGAGATCCGCGAGCGAACTGTCGGAGAGGCTCGTCACGGCTGCCTCAGCCGCCGGACGTGACCCGGAGGGCGGCGAGCTCGCGCTCGAGGTCGCCGATGCGCCGCTGGATGGCGCGATCCTCCAGGAATCGCTCGGTGACGTCGCGGAGGATCGCGCCGATGCCGCGGAGGCGCCCGGCC
>JAXDHC010000588.1:0-3403 GCA_034664705.1 Solirubrobacteraceae bacterium | reverse complement strand
CGGACATCATCTACCTCGACGGCGCCGAGGGCGGCACGGGCGCCGGCCCGCACCTCGCCACCGAGGAGACCGGCATCCCGCTGATGGCGGCGATCCCGGAGGCGCGGCGGGCGCTCGAGGACGTCGGCCTGGCCGATGAGATCGACCTCGTCGTCGCGGGCGGCATCCGCAACGGCGGCGACGTCGCGAAGTGCCTGGCGCTCGGCGCCAAGGCGGTCGCGATCGGGCACTCGGCGCTCATGGCGCTGAACTGCAACAAGGAGATCCCGGGCGTCACCGACTACATGGGATCGATGGGCGTGCCGGCGGGCAAGTGCTACCACTGCCACACCGGCCGCTGTCCGGTCGGCATCACCACGCAGGATCCGGAGCTGCGCAAGCGCCTCGTCGTCGACGAGGCCGCCGAGCGCGTCTACAACTTCCTGCACTCGCTCACGCTCGAGGTCCAGCTGCTGGCGCGCGCCTGCGGCAAGACGAACATCCACAGCCTCGAGCCCGAGGACCTCGCCGCGCTGACCGTCGAGGCGGCGGCCATGGCGCGGGTGCCGCTCGCCGGCACGAACTACGTGCCCGGCGTGACCGAGGAGCGCACGCTGCACGAGATCAAGACGCTGCTGGAGCAGCATCTGATGAACCCGATCGACGAGCTGCCGGTCTCGCCCGCCTCGGTCGGCGGCAGCAACGGGGAGGCGCCGGCATGACGCAGTCCGAGTACCGGGTCGCCATCGACGCCGAGTCGCTGGCCGGCCAGCGCTTCGCCTACCAGGAGGACATCTCCCTGGTCGAGGACGTGGACCTGCTCGCGGCGACGCCCGGCGAGGACATCAACTGGCTCGAGGACATCGAGCTGCTGCAGGAGGAGGGCGTGCCGGCCGTCTTCGACCGGTACTCGAACGCCTTCCTGAAGATCTACTTCCCGATCCCCGTGGGCCGGGAGCACGAGATCGCCCGCAAGGTGCTCATCACGCACCTGCAGTCGGGCAACTCCTTCGGCATCCAGCTCAAGGAGCAGCACTGCAAGTTCCCCCAGCCCGAGCTCGGCTCGTGGGTGGAGGGCTCGCGGACCGTCGGGGCCGACTGGTCGCCGCCGGTGCTCGAGGGCTGGCAGCCCCCGGCGCACTGAGGCCGGAACGACGTCTGCGTCGGGCGGGGAGCTCGCGTCGCTCGGCGGCGCCGGCTCCCCCGCCCGATGGCGCGCCGGGACCGACCCGCCACCCTGCGATAGCGTCCGCCGATGCCCGCGGTCCTCGTCGCCCCCGACTCGTTCAAGGGAACCTTCAGCGCCGTCGAGGTCGCCGACGCGATCGGCCGCGGCCTCGCCGCGGCGGGCCTGGACGCGGATCTCTGCCCCGTCGCCGACGGCGGCGAGGGGACCATGCAGACGCTGCTCGCCTCGATCGGCGGGCGCACCGTGGACGTCGACGTCCGCGACCCGCTCGGGCGCGACCTCCGCGCGCCCTTCGCCCTGATCGACGACGGGCGCCGCGCGCTCGTCGAGATGGCCGCGGCCAGCGGGCTGGCGCTGCTCGCGGAGGACGAGCGCGATCCGTGGGCGGCGACGACGTACGGCACCGGCCAGCTCATCCGGGCCGCGGTCGAGGCCGGCGCCGAGGAGGTCATGGTCGCCGTGGGCGGGTCGGCGACGGTCGACGGCGGGCGCGGCGCGCTTCAGGCGATCGCCGACGCCGGCGGCGTCGGCGACGCGCGGATCGTCGTGCTCTGCGACGTGCAAACGCCGTGGGAGCGCTGCGCGGAGATCTACGGGCCCCAGAAGGGCGCCGACCCGGCGATGGTCGTCCGGCTCGCCGAGCGCCTGGACGCGCAGGCGGCCGAGCTGCCCCGCGACCCGCGCGGGGTGCCGATGACCGGCGCCGCGGGCGGGCTCTCCGGCGGCCTGTGGGCCGGCCTGGACGCGGCGCTCGAGCCCGGCGCGCCCTACGTCCTCGACGCCGTGCGCTTCGACGAGCGCCTGCGCGGCGCCCGCGCCGTCATCGCGGGCGAGGGCCGCATCGACGAGCAGAGCGTCATGGGCAAGATCGTCGGCGAGATCGGCGACCGCGCGCTGCGCGCGGACGTGCCGCTGTACGCCATCGTCGGGCGCAACTCCGTGCCCGCCGAGGCCGCCGCGCAGATCGCCCTGCGCGCCGTGCGCGAGGCGACGACGCTCGACGAGATCCAGGCCACGGCCCAGCGGCTCGCCGGCGAGCTGCCCGGCGGCTGAGCCCCGGATCCCGCGCCTCCCCGGCCCGCGATCAGCGCCCGGCGGCGGAGAGGCGGGTGCGGGCGCGCGTGCGGCGCACGGTGACGTTCGTCGGCACGCCGGCGGTCTCGGCGACGCGGCCGAGCAGCCGCGAGGCGTAGTCGGCGCGGATCGGCACGCCCGACGCCGTCGCGAACAGCGGCCCGTGCCGGCGCTCGCCGAGGATCTCCTGCACGGGGTCGCGCTGGACGGTCACGGTCCGCCGGGCACTGCGCGGCCCGTGCGCGACCAGCTTCACCTGGCCCGGGGCCCACGCGCTCTCCTCGACCCGGATGGAGAGCGCGTCGCCGAGGGCGAGGCCGTGGCCGAAGACGAGCTCGGCGAGCAGCCGGTCGCGAGGGGGAAGGGCCATGACCGCCTTCAGGAGCGTGCCGCGGTCCTCCGCCGACAGAGGCATGTCGTGCATGGGATGGCGTTCGGCGCGCCCGGCGCCGATCCTGCTAGCGCAGCGGGGCCCGGACCGGCGCGTAGGCCGGCGCGGCCACCGTCTCGATGCGGCAGCTCGCGTTGAACGCGCCCGCCGTCTCCTCCGAGCAGCCCGCGACCTCGTAGAGCGCGGCGCCCGTGTCCGCGTACCCGTGCACCCGGAGGGGGCCGGGCGTGCCCTTCGCGTAGCGCCGCGAGGCGAGCGTGGAGCGGAAGGGCCCGCCCTCGCCATGGAAGCAGCCGGACGGGTCGCCGAGGCAGGCCTTGTACCACCCGAGCCGCCCGGCGGCGAACGAGGGGCCGACCAGCGACTGGCCCGACAGGCCCACGACCTGGAAGGCGACCTGCCGTGCGGAGCGCTCGGTGACGTCGACGAGGCGGAGCTCGCTCTGCCCGATGCCCGAGCAGCCGCGGCACGAGTACCCCACCGTCATCGCGAGGTTGTCGCCCCAGAGCTCCATGGCGTCGACGGAGCGCTCGCCGGTCGGCCCGCAGCCCCGCTCGAAGTCCCCGCAGCGGCGCTGCGGCACGCCGGGCAGGCGTGTCGACGGGCGCGAGCGCGGCGCGGTGAGCGTCTTCGTGTAGACGACGGGGCGGCGGCCGGGCCCGGCGCCGTACTCGCGCGTCCAGGCGATCCGGTCGCGCCAGAGCGTCGCCTTGATGTCGTTGCTCGCCGGGTCGTTGGCGTTGCGCACGGGACGCTCGCCGGCGCCGCCG
>JAXDHC010000587.1:0-3502 GCA_034664705.1 Solirubrobacteraceae bacterium | reverse complement strand
GCGCGGCGACCTCGAGGCGGCCGAGCCGGCGCTCGAGGCGCTGCTCGACGGCTACGGCGCCCGCCCCGAGGGCGTGCGCTGGTACCTCGCCGCCTCGATCGCGCGCCGCGCTCCCACCCCCTTCCGGCGGTACAAGCGGCGCTGGCCCGAGCGGATGGCCCGGATCCTCGACGCCGCCGAGGCGGTCCTCCCCGCATGAAGCTCGTGATGCTCATGAGCGGGTTCCCCCGCCGCTCGGAGACCTTCGCGCTCAACGAGCTGCTCGCGCTGGACCGCGCCGGCTGCCTGGAGGCGGTCTTCGCGACCAAGGCGGGCGAGCCGGGGCCCGCGCAGCCGGACGCCGAGCGCCTGATGAAGAAGGTCCGCGTGCTCGCGCCGGGCACGCCCGCGGAGCAGGCGGCCGAGGTCGTCGAGCACCTCGACGGCGCCGACGTCAGCGCGGTGCACGGGTACTTCGCCCACCTGCCCACGGACGTCGCGGCCCGCGTGGCGCGGCGGCTGGGCGTGCCCTACGGCTTCAGCGTCCACGCGGTCGACGCCCGCCGCGTCGGCCCGAGCGGGCTCGCCGCTCGTGCGCGTGACGCCGCCTGCGTGATCGCCTGCAACGCCGACGTCGCCGGCGACCTTCGCCGCGCCGGCGCGCCGGTGCACCTGATCCCGCACGGCGTGGACCTCGAGCGCTTCCGGCCGTCGCCGCCTCCGGCCGGCGAGATGCTGCGGCTGCTCGCCGTCGGGCGCCTCGTCGAGAAGAAGGGCTTCCCGGTCCTCCTCGACGCGGCGTCGCGCATGCTCGCGCCCTTCCACCTGCGCATCGTCGGATCGGGCCCGCAGCGCGAGGCGCTCGAGCGCCAGATCGCCGCCGCGGGCCTGCGGGACCGCGTCGAGCTCGTCGGTGCGCGCACGCACGACGAGCTGCCGGCCGAGTACGCCGCCGCCGACGTCGTCGTCGTGCCGTCCATCGCCGACGCCACCGGCGATCGCGATGGGCTGCCGAACGTCGTGCTCGAGGCGATGTCGTGCGCCCGTCCGGTCGTGGCCAGTGACATCGGCGCGGTGAGCAGCGCCGTGATCGACGGGCGCACCGGCGTCCTCGTCGCGCCCGGCGACGCCGCGGCGCTCGCCGGGGCGCTCGAGTACCTCGTCGACCGCCCGGAGGTCCGCCAGGGCCTCGGCCGCGGCGCCCGCGCGCGGGTCGAGCGCGACTACGAGCTGCACAGCTGCACCACCCGCTTCCGCCGCTTCCTGGAGACCGTCTATGCCTGACACGGTCGCCTACGTCCTGAAGGGCTGGCCGCGGATCTCCGAGCTCTTCATCGCCAGCGAGATCTACCGGCTCGAGCAGGCGGGCCTCGACCTGCGGCTGTACGTCATCCGGCCCCTGGACGAGACCGAGACGCATCCGGTCGTGGACCGCATCGCGGCCGAGCCCGTCTACCTCCCGGCCACGACGAGCCTGTCGGCCACGACGCTCGTCGCGTGGCTGCGCCGGAACCTGCGGCCGTTCCTGCCGGCGCTGGCGCGCACCGCCCGCCGGCACCCGCGGGGCCTCGCCCGGGCCACGGGGATGGCGCTCGCGCAGTGCGTCCGCGCCCGGAAGGGTCGCATCGCCTGGCCGCGCAAGCTCTACGTCAAGGAGCTGCTGCAGGCCGTCGCGCTCGCCGACGAGCTCGCCGGCGCGCCGGACGTCCGCCACCTGCACGCGCACTTCGCGCACGGCACGACGACGGTCACGTGGCTGGCCTCGACGATCACCGGGCTGCCGTTCTCCTTCACCGGCCACGCGAAGGACATCTATTCGCCGGGCCTGAACCCCGCCGGGCTGCTGCGGCGCAAGCTCCTGGCGGCGCGGTTCGCCGTCACCTGCACCGAGGCGAACGTGGAGCACCTGCGGGCGATCGCGCCCGAGGCCGACGTGCACCGCGTCTATCACGGCCTCAACGCCGACTTCTCCCGGCTGATCGAGGCCGATCGCGACGCCGAGCCGGCGCCCAACGGGCTCCGCGTGCTGGGCGTCGGGCGCCTCGTCGCGAAGAAGGGCTTCGACGTCCTCGTCGACGCGTGCGGCGTCCTGCACCGGCGCGGCGTGCCGTTCGAGGCGGTCATCGTGGGCCCCGACGACGACGCCGGGCCGGCGCTGCGGGCGCGCATCGACGAGCTCGGCCTCGCCGGGCGCATCCGCCTCGAGGGCCAGATGAGCCAGGCCGAGCTGCTCGAGGAGTACCGCCGCGCCTCCGCCTTCTGCCTGCCCTGCCGCATCCTGGACAACGGCGACCGCGACGGCATCCCCAACGTCCTCGCCGAGGCCATGGCCGCCGGCGCGCCGGTGGTCACGACGCCGATCTCCGGGATCCCCGAGATCGTGCGCGACGGCGTCAACGGGCTGCTCGTGCGCCCCGACGACCCCGAGGCCGTCGCCGACGCCGTTGTGCGCCTGCGCACCGACCGCGCGCTCGCCGAGCGGATCTCACGCGAGGCCCGCGCGACGGTCCGCCACGAGTTCGACGGCGAGCGCCTGGCCGGCACGCTGCAGACGCTCTTCCGGGAGGCGATGGCGTGAGCGCCGCGCCGGCCACCCCGGAGCAGCAGGGGTTCGCCCCGCGTCCGGTGTTCTGCGTCATCGAGGCCGCGCACCGCGACCTCGAGGTCGCCGACTCGGCCTGCGCCGGGCGCTTCACGGTCGCCGGCGTCACCGTCGACCTCGGCCCCGAGCCCGACTGGATGGGCGCCGCGCTGCCCGCCGACGAGGAGTGGCGGATCGAGTGGACGAAGTTCTACTACGGCCTCGACCTCGCCCACGCCTACCGCCGGACCGGCGAGGAGCGCTTCCTGCACGCCTGGGAGCGCCTGGTGCGCACGTTCATCCGCGAGGTCCCCATCGGCGCGGGCGTCGACAGCCCCGACGTGGCCGCCCGGCGCCTGCAGAACTGGGTCTACGCGTGGGCCGCGTTCGCCGCGTCGGCGCAGTACCCCGGCCTGCGCGACGGGCTCGAGGCCGAGCTGCTCGGGAGCCTGCGCGAGCACGTCGCCCACATCCGCGACAACCTCACGCCGGAGCGCAACCACCGCACGCTCGAGCTGTACGCGCTGTTCGTCGTCGCGCTCGCCCTGCCCGCCCTCGACGAGGACGGCGCGCTGCTGGAGCTCGCGATGGCGGAACTGGACCGCAATCTGCTCACCGACGTCCGTGGCGACGGCGTCCATCGCGAGCACTCGACGCACTACCACCTGATCGCGCTGCGCTCCTTCGTCGGCGCCCGCGAGAACGCCCGGCGCTTCGGGCTGGCCTTCCCGCCCGCCTACGACGAGCGGCTCGGGCTGGCGTGCGACTTCGCCATGCACTGCCACCGGCCGGACGGGACGATCCCCGCCCTGTCCGACAGCGACAACGGCCGCTACGGCGACGTGCTCGCGCTGGCCGCCGACCTCCTCGGACGCGAGGACCTGCGGTGGGCGGCCACGGCTGGTGCCGCGGGCCGCCCTCCGCAAGGGCGCCATGTCAGCT
>JAXDHC010000586.1:0-10409 GCA_034664705.1 Solirubrobacteraceae bacterium | reverse complement strand
CAGGTGCGACGACGTCGCCCCGGGGTCCTGGTGGCCGGCGCTGCGCTCCCCCAGGTAGCTGGCCCGGCCCTTGCGGGCCACGAGCGGGATGGTGGCCTCCATGCCCTCACGCCCGGCCGCCGCGGCGCGGGCGAGCCCGTCGGCGGTGTCGGCGCCCTCCTCGGCGGCCTGGCGCAGCGCCTCCAGCGCGGGCAGCAGCGCGTCCACCATCGTCTTGTCGCCGGGCTCGGCCTTCCCGCGCTTCTGCACGCCCGTGATGCCGGCGTCGACGGCGTCGACGAGGCCGGCGAGATCGAGCTCGGAGCGTCCGGCGCTCGCCTGTCCCATCTGCATGAAGAAGGTGCCGTACAGCGGCCCGGCGGCGCCGCCGACGCTCGAGACGAGCGCCATGCCGACGGTCTTCAGCGTCGCGCCGATGTCGTCGCCGCCGGCGCCGTCCAGCTTCTCCATCACCTTCTTCATCCCGCGGTCCATGTTGGTCCCGTGGTCGCCGTCGCCGATGTCGCCGTCCAGCCGGCTGAGGTAGGCGCGGTTCTCCGTCATCTCGGCGGCGAACCGCGCCATCCACTCGACGACGTCGTCGTGCGTCACGGGCCGCCCCAGCGCAGCGCGATGGTGTCGACCGGCGCGTCCCACAGGCGCGTGAGCTCCGCGTCGAGCCGCAACAGGGTGATCGAGCAGCCCGCCATCTCCAGCGACGTGATGTAGGACCCGACGAGGTTGCGGGCGATCCGGATGCCGCGCCCCTCGAGGTACTTGTGGAGCTCGTTGTAGACGATGTAGAGCTCCATGAGCGGGGTCCCGCCCATGCCGTTGACGAACGCGAGGACCTCATCGCCCTCCGCGAACGGCAGGTCGTCGACGATCGTGCCGGCGAGCCGCTCGACGACGCGGGCGGCGGACTCGACCTTCACCCGCTCGCGGCCCGGCTCGCCGTGGATGCCGATGCCGATCTCCATCTCGTCGTCGGCGAGGGTGAAGTTCGGCTCGCCGGCGGCCGGCGTGGTGCACGGCGTGAGCGCCATGCCCATGCTGCGCCCCTCGGCGTTGACACGACGGCAGAGGTCGGCGACCTCCTGCAGCGAGCGGCGCTCCTCGGCCGCGGCGCCGCAGATCTTCTCGGCGAGGACCGTGACCCCGACGCCGCGCCGGCCGGCGGTGTAGAGGCTGTCCTGCACCGCGACGTCGTCGTCCGTGACCACCGCCGCGACCTCGATGTCCTCGCCCACCGCGAGCTCGGCGGCCATCTCGAAGTTCATGACGTCGCCGGTGTAGTTCTTGACGATGTGCAGAACGCCGGCGCCGCCGTTGACGGCCTTCGTCGCCTCGAGCATCTGGTCCGGGGTGGGCGAGGTGAACACCTCGCCCGGGCACGCCGCGTCGAGCATGCCCATGCCGACGTAGCCGCCGTGCATCGGCTCGTGGCCCGAGCCGCCGCCGGAGACGATGCCGACCTTGCCCTGGACCGGGGCGTCGTTGCGCACGATGTACGCCGGCTCGTAGCTGACGCGCACGCGGTCTCCATGGGCCGCCGCGATCCCCTCGAGCTCGTCGCGGAGGACGGTGTCAGGGCTGTTGATCAGCTTCTTCATGTGGCCCGCCGTGGGATCAGCCTGGGTAGAAGACATCGAATGCCACCGCTCCGAGGATGCCGCCGATGATGGGCGCCACGACGGGGACCCATGCATACCCCCAGTCGGACGGCCCCTTGCCGGGGATGGGAAGCACCGCGTGGGCGATGCGTGGGCCGAGGTCGCGGGCGGGATTGATCGCGTAGCCCGTCGGACCGCCGAGCGACATGCCGATGCCGACGACCAGCAGGCCGACGAGCAGCGGCACGAGCCCCGTGTCCGCCGTGGCCTTCGTCGCGCCGAGCGCCAGCACGCCGAACACCAGGATGAACGTCCCGATGACCTCGGTGATGACGTTCGCGACCGGATTGCGGATCGCCGGACCGGTGCTGAACACGGCGAGCTTGAGGCCCGGATCCTCGGTCTCCGCCCAGTGGGGCAAGTAGGCCAGGAAGACGAGCACGGCCCCGATGAAGGCGCCGAGGAACTGCCCGATGAGGTACTCCGGGACGTCGCCTCCGGGGGTCTCCCCGATCGCCCAGAGCCCGAGCGTCACGGCCGGGTTGATGTGCGCGCCGCTGAACTGCGCGACGGCGAAGACGGCGATCGCGACCGCTAGGCCCCACCCGAAGGTGATCACCACCCAGCCGGCGTTCTGTGCCTTCGACTTGTTCAACAGCACCCCGGCGACGACCCCGTCGCCCAACAGGATCAGGATCGCCGTCCCGATCGTCTCAGCTCCGATGATGCTCAAGCCGACTCCTCTCCTCCAGGAACGCTGAACGGTCCACCGCGTGGCGACCCTACGCCCGGCTCACGTTGGGAGTCAACGTCCGGAGTCGCGGCGCTGGCCCAAGTGGCCGACGCCGCCGTCGCGCGCACGCCGGAACGGACAACCGCCCGCGGGGGGGCGGCGGATGGGAGCGCGCAGTCGGGGGCGCTACCGGGCGACGGCGGCGACGGGCCGCTCGTCGGCGGCGACCGGCGCGGTCTGCTCGGCGGCGGGCTCCACGCCCGCCTGCTCGTCGAACCACGCCTGGACCCGCGCCATCGTCTCGTTGCGGTGCTCGCCGGGCAGCGCGCGGATCGGCGGGCCGAAGCGCACGGAGATCGGGTGGCGGCGCAGGAACATGCCGGCGCGCCAGCGCCGCGGCCAGGAGCGGCCGGGCGGCATCGCGTCGCGCGTGCCCTCGACGTAGATCGGCAGGATCGGCACGCCGTGCTCGGTCGCCAGCACGGCGGCGCCGGAGTGGAGCCGGCCGCGCGCGCCGTCACGCGAGCGGGTGCCCTCCGGGTAGAGGAGCAGGTTCCAGCGCGTGCGCAGGAGGCGGTGCAGGTGGTCGGCGGCGCCCCGGTCCATCCCGCCGCCCTTGCGCGAGATCGGGACCGTGCTGAACAGCAGCGACACGACGGCCGCCACCCAGCGCTTGCGGTAGAAGTAGTCGGCCGCGGCGGCGACGGCGGTGCGCTGGCGCCAGGGGCGCGGCAGGGCCCGCAGGATCGTCGGCGTGTCCATGTGGCTGGCGTGGTTGGCCACGAAGATGACCGGCGGCCGGAGGCCGTCGAACGTCTTGCGGTTCTCGATCCGGCGGCGCACGTACCACGCCATCACGGGACCGAAGAAGCCCTGGAGAATGGTCTCGCGCGCCAGCCGCGCCGGCGCGCATCGCGCCCACGGCATGTCGAGCCGCGCGCACTGGATGCGCTCGCGGCCACGCTCGGCGGCGTTGCGCGCGGTCTCCCGCACGCGTTGCTGCGCCGCGTCGCGCCGGCGCTGCTGAGTGGTCCGCTCCTCCGACATGGCCCTAGTACCCCGCGTTCACATCCGGGTTACCGACGTTATTTGGTCCGGCGCGCCAACGGTGGTATGACCCGCATATGGCTGATGAGCATGAGGGCCGCGCGGCCGAGGGCGCCGAGCGCGCCGCCCGCCCGCCCGCCGCCGATCGGGTCGACGACCGCGAGCACCGCGCCCAACCCGAGCAGGTCGACGAGGGCTTCGCGGAGGGCCAGGACGTCAAGCCCGACACCGCGGAGGAGGACCACGTCGGCGACTTCGCCGAGGGGCAGGAGATGTCGCCGCGCACCGAGCAGGAGGAGCACATCGGGCGCTTCAGCGAGGGCCAGGAGGTCGAGGGCGAGACGCCCGACAAGGTCGTCGAGCGCCGCTTCAGCGAAGGCCAGGACGCCGGCCCCGACACGAGCTGACCACCGGCCGCGCTCACGTCGCCGCGCGCTCCAGGGCCGCGCTCAGGTCGTCCGGCAGCGGCGAGACGACGTCGACCGGTGCGCCCGTGAACGGGTGCGCGAAGGCCAGCCGCGCGGCGTGCAGGAACTGACGCTCGAGGCCGAGCAGGCCGGGCGTGCCGTAGTCCGGGTCGCCCGCGACCGGGTGGCCGATCGCCTGCAGGTGGGCGCGGATCTGGTGGGTGCGGCCGGTCTCCAGGCGCACGCGCAGCAGCGTCGTGGCCGGCAGCGCGCGCTCGAACTCGAAGTGCGTGACCGCGTCGCGCGGGTCGTCGGTGTCCGTGGACATCCGCGTGCGCACGCGCCGGTCGCGGCCGATCGGCGCGTCGATGGTGCCCGACCGCGCCGCTGGCCGTCCCTCGACGAGCGCGAGGTACTCGCGTGTGATCTCGCGCGCCTGCAGCGCCGCCTTCAGCCGCCGGTGGGCCTCCTCGGATCGCGCGACGACGAGCAGGCCCGACGTGTCGCGGTCGAGGCGGTGCACGATCCCGGCGCGACCCTCCTCGCCGCCCTCGACCCGGCCGGAGAGCGCCTGGGCGAGCGTGCCCGAGCGGTGCCCGCGCGCCGGGTGCACCACCACGCCCGGCGGCTTCTCGATGACGAGCAGGTGCTCGTCCTCGTAGGGCACCGTGAACCGCGCCGGAGCAGCGACCGCGGCCGGCGGCGCCTCCGCGGGCTCGGTGACCGAGATGGTCTCCCCCGCGCTCACGCGGTGGCGCTTGGGGACCTCCGCGCCGTCGACCCGGACCGCGCCGTCCTCGATCAGCCGCTGCGCACGCGAGCGCGAGCCGAGCGGGCCGGCGAGGAACGCGTCCAGGCGGACGCCGGCGTCATCGGTCGTGGCCTGAAGCTCCATCGCGCTCGAGAACGTAGAGGAGCAGGAGCACGCCGAAGGTGATCGACATGTCGGCGACGTTGAACGCCGGGAAGCCGAGCGGCAGCTGGATGAAGTCGGTCACCGCGCCGTCGCGCACGCGGTCGACGATGTTGCCGACCGCGCCGCCGAACAGCATCCCCGTCGGCGCCCAGAACAGCGGCCGCGCGACGTGCGTCGCGAAGTAGCCCAGCAGCGCGAGGAGCGCGAGCGCGACGACCGCGGTGACGATCGCGCCGCCACCGGACAGCGCGCCGAAGGCCACGCCCGTGTTGTGCGTGTGGACGAGGTCGATCCCCGGCAGGACGTGCTCGCGCCCGCCGCGCTCGATCGTCGAGCGGACGAGCGCCTTGGTCACCTGGTCGAGCGCGACGATGCCGGCGGCGAGCAGGCCGGCGCGCGCCCACGAGCGCCGTGCGCGGCCCGGCACTAGCCGCGGATCAGCCCGACGAGGATGTTCGACACGATGTTCAGCACGAAGATCGCCACGATCGGGCTGAGGTCCAGCGGCCCGAGCGCCGGGATGAACCGGCGGAAGAAGCCCAGGTAGGGCTCGCAGACGTCGCGCAGGAAGCCGAGGACGGCGCTGCTCCAGCGCGAGTACGGCACGCGGCCGCCGAACGCGAAGAACATCGAGCTGAGGATGTAGGCGATGATCAGCAGCGTGTAGACGAGGAACACGGCGCTGACGTAGCCGGCGACCTGGTCACGGACGGTGGCGACGATCATGAAGGCCTCAGGATCGCATCCATGGCGTCCGAGAAGGCGGCTCGCAGGCCGCCCCGCTCGAGCGCGTCGAGCCCGCGCGCCGTCGAGCCGCCGGGCGACGTGACGGCGCGGCGGACCGCCAGCGTGTCGTAGTCGCCGCGGCGGACGAGCTCGGCGGTGCCGGCCATCGTCTGCACGACGAGCTCGGCGGCCTGCTGCGGCGGGATGCCCTTGCGCACGCCGGCGTCGACCTGGGCCTCGACGACGAGCGCGTAATAGGCGGGCGCGTTGCTCATCAGGCCCATCGCGACGTCGATGAGGCCGTCGTCCAGACGGACGAGCGTCCCGAGCCGGGCGAACAGGTCGGCGACCTGCTCGTCCATGATCGGGTGGCCCTGCGAGTCGTCCTTGGCGAGGATGACCGCGCCCTGGCGGACCTCGACGGGCGTGCTCGGCAGCACCCGATACACGGGGCGGTCGGGATAGGCCGCCTTCACCGCCGCAAGCGGCGTCGCGGCGAGGATGGAGACGACGGCGGGCGCGTGCGGGGCGACCTCGGCCGCGACGTCGTGCAGCTGCGGCGGCTTGTGGCACAGGACCACGAGGTCGGCCTGCTGGGCGAGCTCGGCGTTCGACGCGACGGCCCTGCCGCCGATCTCCTCGGCCAGGGCCTGCGCGCGCTGCGGGTCGATGTCGGTGCACAGCACGGGCTGTCGCCAGCCGAGCGCCATGCCACGGGCCATGCTGCCCGATCCGATGAGGCCGATCTTCACGGCGTCAGCGGCCGCGAGGGTGGGATGCGACGAGCGAGGGGCGCATCAGCTCTGGTTGAAGAAGCCCTTCTCGATGAGCTGCGCGCGCTCCTCCGCCGAGATCTCGACGTTGCGGGGCGTGAGCATGAAGACCTTGTCGGCGATGCGCTGCATGCCGCCGTCCAGGGCGTACGTGAGCCCGCTGGCGAAGTCGATGAGCCGCTTGCTCAGGTCGTTCTCGGTGCCCTGGAGGTTGAGGACGACCGGGATCGAGTCCTTGAACTTGTCGGCGACCTGCTGGGCGTCGTTGAAGCTCTTCGGGATCACGAGATGCACGCGCACGTCTCCCCGGCCGTTGCCGCGGACGGAGCGCAGGACCGTCGTCGGCCGCGACCCGCGCACGTCTTCGTCGTCGGCGAAGATGTCATCGAAGTCGTCGCGCCGGCGCCGGGTGCTCCCCAGGCGCCGCACGTTCGGCCGCTCGCGGTAGCGGTCCTCGAGCTCCGCCTCAGGCTCGTAGGGCTCCTCTTCCTCATAAGGGTCGCGCTCCTCGGCCAGACCGAAGTACACGAGCGCGCGATGCCACGAGTCGCGGAAGGACATACGCGTGAAGGTTAGCCCTCGAACGTTGTTTTCCTGCAAGGGCGGGCAATCATCCCGCCCGCGGCCGGTTGGCGACACGCTGCGCCTGCGGGGATGATCGCCTGACGACGATCCGTCGAGCGAGCGTGAGCGGTCGTGCGTGCTGGCGAGCCGACGATTGTCGCGGCTGGCGGTAGCGCGTGCCGGCGGCCTATCGGTAGAGCGTGCTCCCGAGGCGCACGATGGTGGCTCCCTCTTGCACGGCCACCACGTAGTCCTGCGACGTCCCCATGCTCAGGTGGCGAAGGCCGCGGTCGGCCGCGAGCTCCGCGAGCGCGGCGAACCAGCGGCGGCTGTCCTCGGGGCGCTCGGCCAGCGGGGGCATCGTCATGAGGCCGACGACGTCGACGGGGCAGCGCCCGATGAACCCGTCGAGCTCGGCCGGGGCGATCCCGCTCTTGTGCTCCTCGCCGGCGACGTTGACCTCGACGAGCACCTCGGTGCCGGGGCCGCCGTGGCGGCCGAGCTCGCGCAGCACCGAGTCGCTGGCGACCGAGTGCACGAAGCGCACGTGCGGCAGGACCTGGCGGACCTTGCGGCTCTGCAGGTGGCCGATGAAGTCCCACGTCAGCTCGGGATGGGCCGTCGCCTTGGCCTCCAGGTCCTGGGCACGGTTCTCGCCGGCCACGGTGATCCCCGCCTCGGCGAGCACGCCCATCTCCTCCAGCGCCACGTACTTGACGGCCGCCAGCAGCTCGACGTCGCCGGGGTCGCGGCCCGCGGCGGCGATCTCGTCGCGCACGCGATCGAGGTTGGCGCGGACGTGCGCGGCGTCCAGGCCGCGGATCAGCTGCGCCACACCACTCCCGCCTGCCGTCCCGTGACGCCGCCGTCGCGGCGGTGGGAGAAGAACGCCTCCGGGTCGCACATGGTGCACAGCCCGGCGTCGTGGACCTCGGCGACGCCCGCGTCCTCGAGCTGCGCGCGGGCGATCGCCTTCAGGTCGACCGTGCGCCCCGACGTGCCGAACGCCGCGTGCACCTCGGGGCCGACCTCGTAGCAGCACGGCCCGGCGCCCGGGCCGATGGCCGCGGCGATGCGCCCCGCCCCCAGGCCGCGCAGGCGCGCCACACCCTCGGCGAGGATCCCGCCGGCCAGCCCGCGCCACCCGGCATGGAGCATGCCGACGCCCTCCGCCGCGACGAGCGCCACGGGGACGCAGTCGGCGACGAGGACGATCGGCGCGACCCCGTCCCGCGCGGTCACGTGGCCGTCGGCCTCGGGCACAGCGTCGGGGTCGGCCTCCACCACGGTGGTCCCGTGCACCTGGTGGGCCTGGGCGAGCCGCCCGCCGCCGATGCGCTCCACGCGCGCGCGGTTCTCGCGCACGTGCTCGGGGTCGTCGTCGGTCCAGAGGCCGAGGTTGAGGGACGCGAACGGGCCCTCCGAGACGCCGCCGTGGCGCGTCGTGAACAGCGCGGTGCCGCCGGGCAGCACGATCCCGAGGTGCGCGCCGAGGGACGAGAAGCTCACGCCCTGCACCCTAGTCGGCGTCCTCGCCGAGGGCCGCGCGCAGCTCGGCGTCGCGACCGCGCACGTCGCCGTCGAGCTTGCGGTCGAGCGTGCGGCGCAGCCGCTCGCCGATCGCCGGGCCCTGGGGCACGCCGGCCGCGAGCAGGTCGTCGCCGGTGATCTCCAGGCGGACGTGGCGCAGGTCGTCCAGCCACCGGCGTGCGTTCTCGCCGCCGGCGAGCGCCACCGCCTCCACCGGCGCGCCGCGCGCCGCGCGCGCGATCTCGGCGGGGGTCCGGGCCGTGCGCAGCGGCGCGCCGGTCGAGTACCGCGAGGCGGCGGCGACCGTGTCACGCTCGGCCGCGGTGAAGCCCATCTCGTCGAGCCACCCGAGCAGGGCGCGGACGTCCATGCCGCCGGTGGCCGCCGCGAGCGTCACGAGGTCGCGCCGGCCGTCGTCGGGCAGCAGCGCGAGCGCCGCCGGCAGCGCGGCCGGGTCGGGGTCGAACCCGGCCGGCAGGAGCGCCGGGTTCAGGCCGCGGGCGGCGCGCAGGGCGGCGGGCGGGTCGGGCTCGCGCAGGGCGAGGCGCAGCTCGGCGCCGAGCCGGTCGCCGCTGACGGTCGACGGGTCCGCCGCGGCGGCGAGCGCGCGCGTGTGCGGGTCGGGCGCGAAGCCGAGCCGCGCGCCGTAGCGCGCGACGCGCCACAGGCGCGTCGGGTCGTCGATGAACGAGCCGTCGTGCAGCACCCGCAGGACGCCGGAGCGCAGGTCCTCGAGCGCGCCGGGGACCGTCGTCAGCGTCCCGTCGAGGCCCAGCGCCATCGCGTTGACGGTGACGTCGCGGCGGCGCAGGTCGTCGTCCAGCGTGCCGGGCTCGACGTCCGGCAGCGCCCCGGGTCGCGCGTAGGACTCGCGGCGCGCGCGCACGAGGTCGTAGCGGCAGTCGCCGGCCTCCACGCGCGCGGTGCCGAAGCGATCGTGGGCGGTGATCGTCCCCCCGAGCCGCGCGGCGGCGGTGTCGACGTCGCCCTCGACGACGAGGTCGATCTCGCGCGGGACGCGGTCGAGCAGGAGGTCGCGGACGGCGCCGCCGACGAGCCGGACCCCGTCGCCGGGCGCGAACGCGTCGAGCACGCGCGCGCCGCAGGGCAGCGCGCGCAGCGCGGCGAGAGCGTCCGCGGGGTTGCGCACGCGCGCATTGTGGCCGCTACCCTCGCACGATGTTCTCGAGCCTCCGCGGCCGTGGCCGGCTGCGCTGGATCGTGCTCGGGGGCGTGCTGCTCCTGGTGGCCGCGGGCGCCGCCGCCGCCGTCGTCCTCACCAGCAGGCCCGGAGACGTCTCCAACCCGGACGTCGAGTTCACCGCGGAGCAGCAGCCCACCGTGCCGCCGGCGCCGCCACCGACCGACAGCGAGCCGACGGACGGCGCGCACGCGCTGGACGACGGCTTCGCGTGGCCGGTGTACGGCTACACGAAGGACCGCCGGTCCTGGCTGCCCCTCGCGGACCCGATGCGCCCGCCGTTCGTGCAGCAGTGGGCGATGACCGGCCGCATCCTGCTCGAGTTCACGCCGGTCCTCTGCGGCCGGTCCGTGTTCCTCATGAAGAACAACGGCGCGCTGTACGCCGTCTCGCGCCTGAGCGGGCGCGTTCGCTGGAAGCGCAAGCTCGGCTACCTCGCGGCATCGGCCCCGGCGTGCGGGCAGAACACGGTCTATGCGGTCCTGCTCGCCCGCGGCAAGGGCATCCGCGCCGGCCGTGTGGCCGCCGTCGACGCGCGGACGGGGCGCACGAAGTGGTCGCAGCGGATCCGCAGCCGCATCGAGTCCTCCCCGCTCATCGACGGCGGGCGGCTGTACTTCGGCTCCGAGGACGGGACCGTCTACGCACTGCGCGCGAGCGACGGCGCGGTCCAGTGGCGCTACCGGGCGTCCGGCGCCGTGAAGGGCGGGCTCGCGCTCGATCGCGGGCGGCTGTACTTCGGCGACTACGGCGGCAACGTGCACGCGATCCGCCAGCGCGACGGCGGCCGCATCTGGCGCACGAGCAGCGCCGGCAGCGCGCTCGGGCTGCGCGCCGGGCGCTTCTACGCGACGCCGGCGGTCGCCTACGGGCGCGTCTACATCGGCAGCCTCGACGGGTTCGTCTACTCGCTCGCGGCC
>JAXDHC010000585.1:0-3733 GCA_034664705.1 Solirubrobacteraceae bacterium | reverse complement strand
CTAGGGCCCTGAAACGCGGCGGGTTCGTACGCTCGTGCACCAACCCCCGGGCGTTGATGACCGGCTGTGTCGCGGCTCGAATCGCCTCTTGCGCGGTCTCCACTTGCGCACGCGCCAACGTGATTTCCTCAGCAGCCACATTGGCCGTCTGCTCCGCGGCGGCAGCTGACCGTGTCGCGGCGTCGGCCGCGCGGCTCGCGTCCAGGCCGGTCTTCTTCAGCTCATCCAGCTGCCGAAAGGCCGCATAGACAAATGCGAAAGTGGCGATGGCCAGAAGACCAGTTGCGACCGCGCTGACCGCGACCCAGGTCGTTGCCGCGTCAGCCAGCACATTCGCTTCCCATTCCCCTTTTGCGTCGGCGGGTGGAGTCGGGCGGGATGAGCACCGGGATGCCGTCGGCGGTGATGGCGTTCATCTGCTCCAGGTGCCAGTAGCCGGCGTCGGCGACCACGACGTCGGGCTTGGGTCGCGACGCCCGCGCCGGCGAGCTCGCGCCGTGTCGCGTCGACCATCGGGCCGAGGTGCCCGAAGTCCGGGGAGGCGGTCATGACCTCGGCGGCGACGATGAGGTGACGCTCGTTGCAGGCCGCCTGGGCGTTGTAGCCCTGGATCCAGCCGCGCATCCCGTGCAGGAGCTTGGAGTCAGGGTCGGTGAGGTTCACCTTGCCCGCCGGGACCGTCGGCGGCTGGCGCGGGTTCGGCGGCCGGCCGAAGCGCCGTCCGTCCTTCATCCGCCCACGCGCGCGGTAGGCCTCGTATTGCGCGTTGGCGTCGCGCTCGACCGCGAGCTCTTCCTCTAGGCGCCGCTTGCCCTCGCGCAGCCGCGCCGGCCGTGACCGCGGAATCGGCGCCGCCTCCCTGGCGCGCCGCTGATCCAGCCGCTGGCGCGCGTCGCGCAGCCAGCCCTCCCGGCCCTGGCGCGTCGTCAGGATCTCTGGCAGCTCGTCGCCGCGCCGATCGCCCAGCGCGGCCGTTTCCGCGGCGTCGGTGGCGACCGCCTCCTCGGCGATCGCGCGGGCGATCTCCTCATAGTCCATCGCCCGGTCGCGGTTGGCGTTGGCGTGCACCTTGGTGCCGTCGATCGCGATGACGCCGACAGTCGCCAGACCGGCGTCGGCGCACAGCGCCAGAATCTCACCGAACACGCCCGCCAGCGCGCGCTCGTGGCGCTCGACGAACCGCGCGATCGTCGCGTGATCCGGGCGCTGATGGGCGGCAATCACGCGACACGCGACGTCCTCGACGCACGCCCGCTCGATCGCTCGCGACGACCGGGTGCCCCGCGCCCAGCAATAGAGCACCAGCGCGAGCATCATCGAGGGCTCGTAGGCAGCGCGCCCGTGACCATCGTCGCGATAGGCGGCATAGAACGCCGCCGTATCCATCACCGCCACCGCGTCGATCACGAACCACGCCAGGTGATGCTCCGGCAGCCACTCCCGCACGTCCGGCGGCAACAGAAACGACTGCTCACGATCGCACGCCAAGAAGTTCTGCGGCATGCCGAAATCGTCTTAAACCCGCCGGACAGCAGCCACTTTGCGCGACAGCCTCCCGTGAAGCGAGCGTCTCTCGAACCGCCGATCGCACTGCTGGTATCGCGCCGGGCGATCGTGCGCCGCCGCTCCCCGCGCCGCCGGTATCGCGTGCATCGCGGCAGGCCCTACAACTCCCGCCGCACCAACGTCAGGGCTGCCTCCATCGCCCGATGCACCTTCGGCCGGCCGTCCCACCGCCCCGGCCGAATGGCCTCGGACACGTCCAGATCCCGCTCGAACTGCTCCGTCAGCTCGCGGGCGAACCGGGAGCTCTGGACGCACAACGTCGCCTCGTCATGCAGCTGGAAGGAGCGGTTGTCGAAGTTCACCGAGCCGACGGAGGACCAGATGTCGTCGATGCACATCGTCTTCGCGTGGAGCATCGTCGGCTGGTACTCGAAGATCTCGACGCCGCACTCGAGCAGCTCGTCGTAGGCGCCGCGGCCGGCGATGCGGACGAACTCCTTGTCGATGTGCGGGCCGGGGACGAGGACGCGGACGTGGACGCCGCGGTCGGCGGCGTCGCAGAGGGTCTTGACGAAGGCGGGGCGGGGGGCGAAGTAGGCGGCGGTGAGGTCGAGCTTCTCGCGGGCGGACTCGATCGCGAGGAAGTAGAGGGCCTCGACGTTGGTGTCGCCGACGCCCGCCTTGGAGCGCACCAGCTGCATCGGCCCGCCGTCGGTGACCGGCTCCAGGTCGGGGAGGTAGCCGTCCCCGACGAGCGCGTCGCCGGTCGCCTCGAGCCAGTTCTCGGCGAACGCGCCCTGGAGATGACGGACGACGGGGCCGTGGACGCGCACGTGGGTGTCGCGCCAGTGCTCGGGGTCCTGGGCGTTGCCCGTCCACTCCTCGGCGATGCCGACGCCGCCGATCATCCCGACGCGGCCGTCGGCGATCAGCAGCTTGCGGTGGGTGCGGTTGTTCAGGCGGCGGAGGGCGTACGGCTTGAGCGGGCGGAACTTGGCCACGCAGACCCCGGCGTCGCGCATGTCCTGGATCAGCGTGGACTCCATCTTCACCGTGCCGACCCAGTCGAGCAGCACGTTGACCTCGATGCCCTCCTGCGCGCGGCGGCACAGGAGCCGGGCCACGTCCTGCGCGATGTCGCCGCGCCAGTAGACGTAGGTGAGCAGGTTGATGGTGTGCTTCGCCTGCTCGATCGTCTCCAGGAAGGCGGGGAAGATCTGGTCGCCGTTGATGCACAGCTCGAGGTCGTTGCCGTCGGAGATCGGCGCCGCGGTCAGGGCCTCGGCGGCGCGCAGGAACTCGCGATCGCCGATGTCGATCCGCTCGCCGCGCAGCTGGTAGCCGTGCCCCTGCTCGCGGCGGTGTCGCAGGGACTCCGACGCGTACCGGGCGGTGCCGAACGCGGCCATGGCGGCCGGCCAGGCGTACCGCGCCCGGATGGGCACGCGGGAGCGGCGCTCGCGACGGACGGTTATCTCGGGCAACCTCATGGCACCAGGACCCGTACCCGTTCTCCGCCGGTCGAGAAGCGCAGCGGCGCCACGTGGCACACCTCGCCGTCGACGTTGAAGGGCGTGCGCGCCGGCAGCTCGAGCTCGATGGTCTTGCCGCGCGCGTGGTGCACGCCCGGCTGGTCGACGAGCCCGCCGTTGCGCATGCCCCACGCCCGGCGCACGAGCGCGATTCGCGGACCGGCCTGCAGCACGGCGACGTCGACGAGGCGGTCGCCGGGATCGGCCTCCTCGATCTCGCTCCCTCCGCCGAACGCGCCGGTCCCGGCGACGATGATCTGCCACGCCTCGCCGGCGAAGACCTGGCCGCCGTCGGCGGTCACGCGGCAGCGCAGCGGCTTCGCCGTCAGCCCGGCGCGCAGCGCGCCGACCGCGTAGGCGAGCGGGCCGAGCGGGCGCTTCAGCGGCCGGGCGCGGTTGGCGGCGATGACCGACAGGCCGACGCCGGCGGCATTCAGGAACGGCCGGTCGCCGGCGCGCAGCAGGTCGACCGTGCGCTCGCGGGCGTCGCCGGCGGCCAGCTCGCACGCGTCCTCGAGCTCGAGCGGGATGTCCATCGCGCGGGCGAAGTCGTTCGCGGTCCCGGTCGGGACGACGGCGAGCGGGACGCCGAGGCGGGCCGCGAGCTCCGCGCCCTGGCCGATGGTGCCGTCCCCGCCGGCCACGACCACCCGCTCGGGAGCGTCGTCGACGAGGGTCACCCCGCGCTCGGCGAG
>JAXDHC010000584.1:0-4826 GCA_034664705.1 Solirubrobacteraceae bacterium | reverse complement strand
CGCCCGCATCCTTGGCGTAGAGCCCCGAGAGGTAGCCGACGAGATAGCCGGCCTCCTGCTCCTTGAAGAGCAGGCCCTCCACGTTCGTCGGCTTGGACTTCAGGCCCGCCTGGGAGAAGTCGACGATCGCGAACTTGTTCTGCGGGAACTTTGAGGACACCGTGCTGACGGCATCGGCCATCAGGAAGCCCACCCCGACGATGAGGTCGTACTTCTGCTGGGCGAGGGTCGTCAGGTTCGGGACGTAGTCCGCGTTGGACTTCGAGATCAGCACGCGGCCGTCGACGCCGAGCTGCGTGATCGCGTCCTGCAGGCCCTTGTTCGCGAGGGCGTTGAACGAGCGGTCGTTGAGGCCGCCGATGTCGGTGACGACACCGACCTTGATCTTCTTGGCCTGCTGCGTCTCGGTCGTCTGCGCGCTGCTGCCGCTGCCGCCGCCGCCGCTGTCGTCCGAGCCGCACGCCGCCACGCCGAAGGCGCCGACGGCCAGCGTGAGGGCGACCAGGATCGCCCGGAAGGTCCTGCGGTGCACTGCGCCTCCTTTGTGTTCCTCCTCCTCGCGGAGCCGGCGCGGCTCCGCGAGGGCAGTCTACGTCGGGGAGATGTCGGTGGCGTCGACCCGCGCCAGGAGGGCCTCGCGCAGCGACGGCTCGGCGAAGCTCGCCTGGATCGCGGTCCGCGTGAGCTCGCGCAGCTCGGCGTCGGTCATCCCGAACCGGTCGCGGGCGACGGCGTACTCGCCGCCGACGCTCGCGCCGAAGTACGGCGGGTCGTCCGAGCCGAGCGTGACGCACACGCCGGCCGCCCGCAGCGCGGGCAGCGGGTGGGCCTCGTAGCTGTCGAAGACGCCGAGGACGACGTTGCTCGTGGGGCAGCACTCGAGCACGACGCCGCGGTCCGCCAGCTCGGCCACGAGGCCGGGGTCCTCGATCGCGCGCACGCCGTGGGCGATGCGCGTGACGGGCAGCTCGAGCGCGCCCCGCACGCTCTCGGGGCCCGCCCACTCGCCGGCGTGCACGCTGCAGCCGAGGCCGGCGGCGGCGGCGATCGCGTAGGCCTCGGCGAAGGGCTCGGGCGGGTAGCCGGCCTCGTCGCCGGCCATCTGGAACCCGACGACGTAGGGATGGTGCCGGGCGGCGGCCTCGCCGGCGACGCGCACCGCCTGCTCGACGCCGAGGTTGCGGATGCAGACCAGGAGGATCCGCGCCTCGATGCCGTGCTCCGCGCGGGCGTCGTCGATGCCCGCCGCGATGCCCTGCAGCTGCTCGCCGAGCGACATGCCCGCCAGCCCGGCGTGGTCCGGCGAAGCGGTCAGCTCGACGTAGATCGCCCCCTCGGCGGCGCACGCCGAGAGGTACTCGTAGGTGATGTCGCGGTAGTCCTCGCCGGTGCGGATGACGCTCGCCGCCAGGTCGTAGGCCTGCAGGAAGCTCAGGAAGTCGCGCCAGGCGAAGCGGTCCGGGCCGGCGAAGAGGCCCTCCGGCACCTCCAGGCCGTTGCGCTGCGCGATGCGGCGCACGAGGTGCGGCGGAGCGGTGCCCTCGAGGTGCACGTGGAGCTCGGCCTTCGGCAGCACGGCCGCAGGTATAGCGGCTCGTCGCCGGACCCGGCGCTTGCCGCGCGCTGGGCACGGTGTTACGGTCCGGCCGCCGCAGTTGCGACGAGTTGCAACAGCGAGGGTTCGCTTGTCACGCGCTCGACACACGCCACCGCTTGAGGCCCCGGACCTCGACGCCGCGGTCGCCGCCCTGCGCGCTCGCGGGCTCCGCGCATCGTCGGCGCGGCGGCTCGTCCTCGAGGTGCTCTACCGCACCGACGCGCCGCTGACCGCAGAGCAGGTGGCCGGTCGGCTCGGCGGCCACTCGGACGTCGCGTCGGTGTACCGCAACCTCGAGATGCTCGAGGGCGTCGGGCTCATCCGCCACTTCCACCTCGGCCACCGGCCCGGGCTCTACGTGCGCGTGGGCGCCGCCGTCCGGGAGTACCTGGCCTGCGACTCGTGCGGGCGCGTGGACGCGGTCGACCCGGCCGAGCTCGACGGCGTCCGCGAGCGCCTGCGCCGGGACCACGGGTGGGACGCGCGCTTCACGCACTTCCCCATCTCGGGGCTGTGCCCCACGTGCGCAGGGCACCAGCTCTCCGCGGTCGGCGAGGAGCCGGAGGACGACGATGCACATCCCTGACGGCTTCCTCGACGCGCGCGTCGCGGCCGCCACCGGGGTCGTCGCGGTCGCCGCGGTCGGGTACGGGCTGCGGAGGGCCGACGAGACGCTCGACGACCGGCGCGTGCCGCTGCTCGGCGTGACCGCCGCGTTCGTCTTCGCGGCGCAGATGCTCAACTTCCCCGTCGCGGGCGGCACGAGCGGGCACTTCCTCGGCGCGGCGCTGGCGGCGATCCTGCTGGGGCCGTGGCTGGCGTGCCTGGTGATGGCGGTCGTGCTCGCCACCCAGGCGTTCGTCTTCGCCGACGGCGGCATCACGGCGCTCGGGGCCAACGTCCTGAACATGGGCGTCGTCGGAGCGCTCGGCGTGGGGCTCCTCATGCACGCCGCCCGCGCGGTGCTCCCGAGCAGCCGCGGCGCGTTCCTCGCCGTCGTCGGCGCCGGCGCCTGGCTGGCGGTGATGCTCGGAGCCGCCGCGGCGTCGGTCGAGCTGGCGCTCTCGGGGACCGTTCCGCTCGGCACGGTCCTGCCGGCGATGCTGACCGTCCACGCGCTCATCGGCGTCGGCGAGGCGGTGGTCACCGTCGCGGCCGTGAGCGCCGTCCTCGCGTCGCGCCCGGACCTCATCGGCGGCGCGGCCCTCCCGCCCGCGGCGGCGCCGGCGCCGATCGCGGCGCCGGCCCGCGAGGGCGCTCGATGAGCCGTCTCGGGCGGCGGGCGTTCACCGCGCTGGCGCTCGCCGTCGCGATCGGCCTGGGGACGGCGGTGTCGCCCTGGGCGTCGGCGTCGCCCGATGGCCTTCAGAAGGTGGCGGGCGACCAGGGCTTCGCCGACCGCGGGCGGGTGCACCGCGTCCAGGCCGACGCGCCCGCCGCCGGCTACGCGGTCCCCGGGGTCCGCGACGAGCGCCTCGCGAAGGGCCTCGCCGGCTTCGCCGGCACGCTCATCGTGTTCGGGCTGGGCTCCGGCGGGGCCGCGCTCCTGCGCCGCCGGGCCGGCGGCCGCCCGGCGTACTCCTCCGTGTCCGGCCAGTGAGCGGCGGCCACGCGCTCGCGCTGACGGGGGTCGCCTGTGACCCGCGCTCGGTCGTGCGCGGGCTCGACCCGCGGGCGAAGCTCCTCGGCCTGGTGGCGGTCACGCTGGTCGCGGTCTCGACGCCGCTCGCCGCGTGGCCCGTCTACGCCGGCTGCGCCGCGGTGCTCGCCACCTATGCGGTGGCCGCGCGGGTGTCCGCCGGCGCGGTGTGGCGGCGCTGGCGCGTGGTGCTCCCGCTCGTGCTGCTCGCCGCCGCGCTGCTGCCGTTCGCCCGCCCCGGCGGCGCCGCGTACGCGCTCGGTCCGCTCACCGTCCACGAGGAGGGCCTGCGCGCCTTCGCGGCCGTGGCGGCGAAGGCGGGCATCGGCACGCTGAGCGCGGTGCTCCTCGGCGCGACCGCCACGTTTCCGGAGGTGCTGCGCGGGATGGAGGCGCTGCGCGTGCCGCGGCTGCTCGTGCTCATCGCCGCATTCATGTACCGCTACCTCTTCGTGATGGTCGAGGAGGCCAGCCGGATGCGCGGCGCGCTCGCGGCGCGCGGCTTTCGCCCGCGGACCGCGCTGGGGGCGGCCGGCGTCGGCCGGATCGCCGCGGCGCTCTTCCTGCGCACCCACGCCCGCGGCGAGCGCGTGTATCTCGCGATGCTGGCGCGCGGCTACCGCGGGAGCGTGCCCCAGCTCGTCGGGCTGCGGCTCACGCGCGGCGACGTGGCGTTCGTCGTGCTCGTCCTGGTGGCCCTCGTCCCGTTGCGGGTCGCGGCATGTGCTGCGCGATCCACGCGCGGGACCTGCGCTTCGCGTATCCGAACGGGCGCGACGCGCTCGCGGGGGTCGACCAGCACCTCGGCCACGGCGAGCGCGTCGCGCTCCTCGGCCCCAACGGCGCCGGCAAGACCACCGTCATGCAGCACCACAACGGGGTGCTGCGCGGGGCCGGCGCGCTCGAGGTCGCCGGCCTCGAGGTCGGCGACCGGACGCTGCGCGAGCTGCGCGCGCGGGTCGGGCTCGTCTTCCAGGACCCCGACGACCAGCTCTTCATGCCGACCGTCCGCGAGGACGTCGCGTTCGGTCCGCTCAACGCCGGCCTCGACCGCGACGCCGCGGAGCAGCGCGTGTGCGAGGCCCTCTGCGCCGTCCGGATGGAGCACGCGGCCGACCGCGCGCCCCACCAGCTGTCGATGGGCGAGCGCCGCCGGGTCGCCATCGCCACCGTCCTCGCGACGCGCCCTCGGCTGCTCGTGCTCGACGAGCCCTCGGCGAGCCTCGACCCGCGCGGCCGCCGCGAGCTCCTCGACGTCCTGGAGCGCGTGGACTGCACGATCCTCGTCGCCACGCACGACCTCCCGCTGGCGGCCGAGCTCTGCGAGCGCTCGGTCATCCTCGCGCGCGGGCAGGTCGTCGCGGACGGCCCGACCGAGGACGTCCTCGGCGACGGCGCGCTGCTGGCCTGCCACGACCTCGAGCTGCCGGCCGGGTTCGACCTGGCGCGGGTGGAGCGGCGGACCCGTGGCGATTCGGGTGGCGCTCCGGTCGGGACGCCGGTGGCGGGGCGCGGCGTGGTCTGATCGCGGCGAGGGGGAGGCCGTCCGCGGGGGCTCCGGGGCGTGCGGATCCGCGAGGCGCGCCCCGG
>JAXDHC010000583.1:0-3824 GCA_034664705.1 Solirubrobacteraceae bacterium | reverse complement strand
CCTAGGAGTCTCCGCGCGCGTCGGCGGGGCGTCTGCGGCGCCCCGCCCCGCGCGCTCGCGCCCGAACGACCGAGGCGCGCCTCGTCCGGAAGGCCGAGGACGGCCGGCGCGCCGGGCCGTAAGCTCGCCATCGTGGAGCAGGTTCGCGAGACGTCGGCGCTGAAGGCGATGAGCGACGCGGTGCTCGGGATCGCCGCCGAGCTGTCGGTCGAGGCCGTGCTGCAGCGGCTCGTCGACGCGGCGCGCGAGCTGGCCGGGGCGCGGTACGCCGCGATCGGGGTGCCCGACGGTGAGGGGGCGTTCGACTGCTTCATCACGTCCGGGATGAGCGACGAGCTCGTCGCGGCGATGGGGCCGCTGCCGCGGACGCACGGCCTCCTCGGCGCGATGCTCGAGTCGCCGGAGCCCTACCGGACGCTCGACATCCGCCAGGACGCGCGGTTCCGCGGATGGTGGCCGTCGGCGCACCCGCAGATGCGGTCGTTCCTCGGCGTGCCGATCGTCTCGCGCGGCGAGATCATCGGCGCCTTCTACCTCACGGACAAGCTCGGCACCGACGCGTTCGACGACGGCGACCAGCAGCTCATCGAGATGCTCGCCGCCCACGCAGCCGTCGCGATCGAGAACGCGCGGCTGTACGAGCGCAGCCGCGAGCTCAGCGTCGTCCAGGAGCGCACGCGCGTGGCGCGCGAGCTGCATGACTCGGTCACCCAGAACCTGTTCGGCGTCGTCCTCGCCGCGGAGGCGGCCGCGACCCTCCTCGACCGCGATCCGGCCGCCGCCCGCGCGCAGATCGAGCGGGTCAAGGACCTCGCCGGCGCCGGGATGGAGGAGCTGCGCTCGCTCATCTTCGAGCTGCGGCCCGCCGCGCTGGCCGACGAGGGCCTCGCGGCGACGCTGCGCAAGCACGTCGGCGTCCTGCGGCACGTCCACCAGCGCGACATCGCGCTGCACGTCGGGGGGACGCCGCGGCTGGGCGGGACGACCGACGGCGAGGTGTTCCGCATCGCGCAGGAGGCCGTGCACAACGCGCTGCGCCACGCCCACGCCGAGCACATCCGCGTCGGCCTCGACGCGCGCAACGGCGGCCTCGTCCTCACGGTCGACGACGACGGCATCGGCTTCGACCCGGCCGCGCCGGCGCTGCGCTCCCGCCGGCTCGGGCTGACGTCGATGGAGGAGCGCGCGCGGGCGATCGGCGGCTCGCTGCGGATCGCCTCCGAGCCCGGCGCCGGCACGCGCGTGCGCCTGGAGCTGGCGCCGTGATCCGCGTCGTCATCGCCGACGACCACGCCGTCGTCCGCCAGGGGCTGCGGACCCTGCTCGAGCTCCAGGACGAGATGGAGGTCGTCGGCGAGGCCGCCGACGGCGAGGAGGCGCTCGCGCAGGTCGAGGCGACCGTGCCGGACGTCGCCCTGCTCGACCTCGTGATGCCGCGCCTCGGCGGCATCGACGCGATCCGCCGCATCCGCGAGCGCTCCCCGACGACGCGGATCCTCGTCCTCACGAGCTTCGCCGACGACGACACCGTGCTCCCCGCGGTCCGCGCCGGGGCGGCCGGCTACCTGCTCAAGGACGTGCAGCCCCAGGACCTCATCGCGGCCATCCGCACCGTCCACGCCGGCGAGGCCCTGCTCGCGCCGGCGGTGGCGACGATGCTCGTCGAGCAGATCGCCGCCGGCGACGAGCCGCGCGACCGCGACGAGCTCACGCCGCGCGAGCGCGACGTCCTCGCGCAGCTCGCGCGCGGGCAGCCGAACAAGGTCATCGCCCGGGAGCTCGGCGTCTCCGAGCGCACGGTCAAGACGCACGTCAGCAACATCCTCGGCAAGCTCGACCTGACCGACCGCACGCAGGCTGCGGTCTACGCCGTGCGGCACGGCCTCGTCCGGAGGGACTAGCACCGATTCCCGATGGCGCGCGGCCCGGCGCGGGCGTAGCGTCGGCGCCATGCCCACCTCACGGCCCGCCGCTCCCGTCGCCGTCGTCACGGGCGCGTCCCGCGGCCTCGGCCTGGCCCTCGCCCGCGCGCTGGCCGCCCGCGGCTGGCGCCTCGTCGTCGACGCGCGCGGCGCCGAGGCGCTCGAGCGCGCGCGGGCCGAGCTGGCCCGCAGCGCCGACTGCGCCGCGATCGCCGGGGACGTCGCCGACCCCGACCATCGCCGTGCCCTGATCGACGCCGCCGGCGAGCGGATCGACCTGCTCGTCAACAATGCCGGCGTCCTGGGGCCGAGCCCGCAGCCCGCGCTCGCCGACTACCCGCTCGAGACGCTCGCGCACGTCTACGCCGTCAACGTGCTCGCGCCGCTGGCGCTGGCCCAGCTCGCGATCCCGCGCATGCCCGACGGCTCCGCGATCGTCAACGTCACCTCGGACGCCGCGGTGGAGCCGTACGAGGGCTGGGGCGGCTACGGGTCGTCGAAGGCGGCGCTCGAGCAGCTCACGCGCATCCTCGCCGCCGAGCGACCGGCGCTGCGCGTCCACGCCGTCGACCCCGGCGACATGCGGACGCAGATGCACCAGGAGGCCTTCCCCGGCGAGGACATCTCCGACCGCCGGCCGCCGGAGGACAGCGTCCCGGGACTGCTCGCGCTCATCGACGGCGATCACCCCAGCGGCCGCTACGCCGCGCACGACCTCGCGCCGGTGACACGGTGAGCGCGACCTCCTTCGCCGTGCCCGCGCGCCTGGAGGCGCACGAGCCGCCGGAGGCCCGCGGCCTCGCCCGCGACGAGGTCCGCATGCTCGTCGCCGGCCGCGCGCCGGCCCGGCTGGAGCACGCGCGCGTCCGCGACCTGGCCGCCGTCCTGCGCCCCGGTGACCTGCTCGTCGTCAACACGTCGGCGACCCTGCCCGCCGCGCTGCCCGCCCGCTTCGCCGACGGCACGGCGCTCGACCTCCACGTCTCCACGCGGCTCCCAGACTCGGCGCGGCGCCTCGTGGAGCTGCGCCGCGACGGCGCGCGGTTCCCCGGAGGCCGTGCCGGAGACGTGCTCGCGCTGCCCGGCGGCGCCCGGGCCGTCCTGCTCGCCCCGTACCTGTCGGGGTCGCGCCTGTGGGTCGCCGACCTGCGGCTGCCCACCGCGCTCGAGGCCTACCTCGCCGACCACGGCCGGCCGATCCGCTACCGCCACGTCGCCGCCGAGTGGCCGCTCGCGAGCTACCAGACGGTCTATGCGATCGAGCCCGGCAGCGCCGAGATGCCGAGCGCCGGCCGCCCCCTGAGCGAGCGGGTGCTCACGGCGCTCGTCGCCCGCGGCGTGGCCGTCGCGCCGGTCGTCCTGCACGCCGGGGTCTCCTCGCTCGAGGCCGGCGAGGCGCCGGGCCCGGAGTGGTTCCGCGTCCCGCCCGCGACCGCGCGGCTCGTCGGCGCGACCCGGGCGGGCGGCGGCCGCGTGGTCGCCGTGGGCACGACGGTCGTGCGCGCGCTCGAGACGGTGGCGGTGGCCGGCGGCGCGGTCGCGCCGGGGGAGGGCTGGACGCGCGTCGTCATCACGCCCGAGCGCGGCGTGCGCGCCGTGGACGGCCTGCTGACGGGCTGGCACGAGCCCGAGTCCTCGCACCTCGGCATGCTCGAGGCGGTCGGCGGCTCCGCGCTCGTCGAGCGCTCCTACGCCGCTGCGCTCGAGGCCGGCTACCTGTGGCACGAGTTCGGCGACGTGCACCTCCTGCTGCCGTGACGGCGGCGGCGGCGCGCGAGCGGCGGCGCCGGTCAGGGCACGAGCGACGCCGGCAGCGGCGCGCCGTAGGCGGCCGCGGCGTCCGAGAGCTCGGCCGGCGCGACGAGGTCGACGCCGAGGCGCTCGGCGATCGGCAGCGCGACC
>JAXDHC010000582.1:0-5044 GCA_034664705.1 Solirubrobacteraceae bacterium | reverse complement strand
GCAACGTGCCGTCGGCCGCCGGGCGCCTGGACGTCGTCCAGGTCGCGGTCCGCGACGGCGTGGCCCACCCCCTGTTCGGAGCTTCCGCGCTCCTGTCCATCCTCACCGCGGCCGACGGCTACCTCATCGTCCCCGACGAGGCGACCGGCCTGCCCGCCGGGGCCGACGTCGACGTGACGCTGTACCGCTAGGACGTCCGGGTATCGCAGCTCTGGATCCGTGGCCACCACCCCCTACATCCACGACGTCCCCGCCGCCGAGGCGCTCGCCGCCTGGCGGGCCGCGCTCGCCGCCGCGGGCTGCCCCGAGCGCGTGGAGGCGGTCCGCCTGCCCCTCGCCGAGGCGGTCGGCCGCGTCACCGCCGCGCCGGTGTGGGCGACGCGGTCCTCGCCGTCGTTCGACGCGTCGGCGATGGACGGCATCGCCGTGCGCGCCGCCGAGACGGTGGGCGCCAGCGAGAGCACGCCGGTCCTGCTCGAGCCCGGCGCGTACGTCGTCGTCGACACCGGCGACCCGCTGCCCGAGGGCTGCGACGCCGTCGTCATGCGCGAGCAGGTCCACTACGAGGGCCGCGCGGCGGAGCTGCGCGGCGCCGTGGCGCCCTACCAGCACGTGCGCTCGATCGGCGAGGACGTCAGCGCGACCGAGCTGCTGCTGCCGGAGGGCCATCGCCTGCGCCCCGTCGACATCGCGGCCGCGGCCGCCGCCGGCGCGACCGACGTGCTCGTCCACCGCCGCCCCGTCGTGGCCGTGCTCCCGACCGGCGACGAGATCCGCCCCGTGGGCGCCGACATCGCGCCGGGCGAGATCCTCGACACCAACTCGCTGATGCTCGCCGCCCAGGCCGAGCAGGCCGGCTGCGAGGCGCGGCGCCTGCCGATCGAGCCCGACGATCCCGAGCGGATCGCCGCGGCGATCCGCGGCGCCGCCGCCGGCGCGGACCTCGTGATCGTCGTCGCCGGCTCGAGCGCGGGCCGCGACGACCACACGGCCGCGGTGATCGACCGCCTCGGCACCCTGGCCGTCCACGGCGTGGCGGTGCGTCCCGGCCATCCCGTCGTGCTGGGCGCGGTCGACGCCACGCCGGTCCTCGGCGCGCCCGGCTACCCGGTGTCGGCCGCGCTCACGTTCGACATCTTCGCGGCGCCCCTGCTGGCCGCGCTCGAGGGCGCCGCGCCGCCCGAGCGCCCGCGCGCGCGGGCCCGCGTCGCGCGCAAGCTCGCGTCGTCAATGGGCATGGACGACTGGGTGCGCGTCCGGCTCGGGCGCGTCGGCGGCGCGCTCGTCGCCACGCCGCTGCCCCGCGGCGCCGGCGTGCTGACCTCGCTCGTGCGCGCCGACGGCCTCCTCGTCGTGCCGGCCGGCCTCGAGGGCCACCACGCCGGCGAGGACGTCGACGTCGCGCTGCTGCGCGGCGTCGGCGAGATCGACCGCACGATCGTCGCCGTCGGTTCGCACGACCTCGTCCTCGACCTCGCGGCGTCGGAGCTGCGCGCCGTCGACCCCGGCGTCACGCTCGCCTCGTCGAACGTCGGCTCGCTGGGCGGCCTCGTCGCCCTGCGCGACGGGCTGTGCCACATCGCGGGCTCGCACCTGCTGGACCCGTCCAGCGGCGAGTACACCCTCCCCTACGTCGATCGCGTCCTCGGCGACCGCGACGTCGCGGTCATCCGCCTCGTGCACCGCGAGCAGGGGCTCATCGTCGCGCCGGGCAACCCGCTCGGGCTCACGGGGATCGACGACCTCGCCGATGCCCAGCTGCGCTACGTCAACCGCCAGCGCGGCGCGGGCACCCGCGTGCTCCTGGACCACGAGCTCGCCCGGCGCGGCATCTCACCCGACGTCGTGCCCGGCTACGCGCGCGAGGAGCACACGCACCTCGCCGTCGCCGCGGCGGTGGCCGCCGGCCGCGCGGACTGCGCGCTGGGCGTCATGGCCGCCGCGCGCGCCTTCGACCTCGGCTTCGTGCCCGTCACCCGCGAGCCCTACGACCTCGTCCTCGCCACCGAGACCCTCGAGGACCCGGTCACCGCGCCGCTGTGGCGCCTGCTCGAGGAGCCCCGGTTCCGCGCGGCGGTCGAGGCGCTCGGCGGATACGACGCCGCCGAGATGGGCCGCCGCATCCGCTGAGCCCGGGCCTACGCGAACCCCTTCAGCCGCCTCGACTGCTGCGGTCGTCCGGCCGAGCTGCCCGGCAGCGGGGCCACCAGTGCGTCGGCGATCGCGCCGGTCGCCATCGCGTACACGGTCTTGTGGAAGACGTCGACGACGAGCTCGTCGCGCGGCCACGTCCACGGCGGCGCTCCGACGCCGGTCGCGTTCTCGAGCGTCTGATCGATGCAGAGGCGCACCTGGGAATGCATGAGCGACCCGCCGGGCCCGCGAAGGTTTGCGGCCGCCATGACCGCCCGAAGGACGCCGACCGCCGCGGCGGTTGCGTAGTGCATGGCCCACGTGCGCGCGACGCTGTCGCGGTCGGGGTGCGGCAGGCCGAGGAGGTGAGCGAGCGTGCGCCCCGGAACGTGCGACGACGGCCGGCCGGTCAGCGCCTGCTCCACCTTCTCCACCGCGGTCATGACCGCGCCGCCGGCGAGGCCGGCCGCGAGACCCTTGCCGACGACATGCAGTGCGTTCACGTCGCCGCCATACCCAGGGTCCGCGGCGGCGTGAACCCGCCCCGCGCGGGCCGCCGGTCAGCGCTCTGACCCCGACGTGCGGGATCCGGCGCCGGAATCCCGCGGACTGCCGGAAAGGATGCGGACACACGGAAGCCGGGGTGCGCTCGGGCGCACCGGGTCGTGCGCGAAGGGCCCTGTCGGGGGTCCTCCATCGATGCGACGGTCCATAGGCCGGAGCAACAGGCCCTCGCGGACCGCTCCGCACCGTTCCCCCCCACGTCCGAGGAGACGTCATGAGCAGCTCGACGCTGTCGACGAAGGTCCCTGTGCGCCGGCGAGGCCGGCGCCGACTCACCAAACGAGCAGCCGCGGTCGCTCTGGCGGGTGTGGCGTCCATGGGCGTCTCGGGGGCGATCGTCGCGTCCGCCGCACCCCCGAACTTCCCCGACAACCTGGTCGTCTTCCCAGACCGCGACTTCGTCACGGTCGAGGGCTACCAGGACCACCTCGGCGAGACGGCGACGCTCGAGATCTTCCGTGGCGGGGCCGTCATCGGCTCGGCGCAGGGCGTGGTCGCCGAGGGCGACGTCGCCTTCGAGGTCAACCACCCCGGCGGCTACTGCTGGGGCGCGGGCACGAACCTCAACGTCACGCCGGACATCAAGCCCGGCGACGTCGCGAAGCTGCGCTTCGGCAACGCGCCGGCGGGCGACACGACGGTGCAGGACGCGTACGTCGATCACGACGCGACGCTGAGCGGCTCGACCGTGACGGTCACCGGCCACGTCGCTCCGGGCGTCAACCACGCCCAGATGGAGCAGCGCATCGTCGAGCCGGCGCTCGTCGACACCGAGGTCGGAAAGCGTGACGTGCGCGCGGTGTCCGGTCCGCTGACGGTCGCTCCAAAGGGCGGCTACTCCTCGAGCCTGGAGTTCAGCGGCGACACGTTCACCGCCACGTACGTGTTCGACAGCGCGGCGACCGCGAAGATCGCGGCCAACCCGAGCCTCGGCGAGCGCGCCATGGCGTGGGAGGTCGAGGACGCCGACGCCAACCGCCAGGGCCTGACCATCGCCGAGTTCGGCGAGCCCGGCGGCCCCGGCATGGGCGGGTGCCCGGCCGGCCCGCGCGACCAGACGGCGCCCCAGCCCGGCACCGCGTCGGTCATCCGCTCGTCGGACGGAACCTCGATGCAGGTCAACTGGGAGCCGACCGCGCCGCCTCCGGGCGCCGCGGCGGTGACCGGCTACAGCGTCGAGGCCATCGCCAAGACGGCGGCGGCCAACGGTGACCACGTGCAGGTCGGCACCCGCGCGGCGGCCACCGCGAAGAAGACCACCATCATGGGGCTCAAGGGCGACGAGGGCTACGACGTCGAGGTCCGCTCGATCGCCGGGCCGCGGATGAGCGAGGCGTTCACCGTGAACGCCGACGCGCCGACCCCGCCGCCGCCGGGCACCGTCGTCACCCCGACGCTCACCGCCGACCCGCCGCCGTCCGACACCGGTGCCAAGACGGCATCGTCGGTGACGCTGACGAGCAACGGTCAGATCTTCTACACGACCGACGGATCGCCGGCCATCCTCGGCGACATGCCGTCCGACGACGCCAAGCTGTACACCGGCCCGATCCCGATCACCGCACCGGGCACCGAGCTCAGCGTCGCGGCGTTCGACAAGGCCGGCAACCACACGCAGCTCTCGGGCATCTACGACCCGCCCGCGACCTCGACGGCCAAGCCGGACGCCCCGAAGGGGCTGACCGCCACCCCCGGGGAGCGGTCGGTCGCCCTGAAGTGGACCGCGCCGGACCCGTCGGTGACGATGTACGCCGTGCAGGCATACGTCCGCACGACGCCCAACGCGCCGTTCACGGCGAGCGGCAGCGTCCAGGAGACGCCGAGCACGACCCTGACGGTCGCCAACCTCACCGCGGGGACGGAGTACTGGTTCACCGTCAAGGCGAAGGGCGCCGGCGACTACGGCGACGAGTCGGCGAAGGTCGGCCCCGTCGTCCCGACGGCGGACCGCATCACGATCGGCACGGCGAAGTGGAAGAGCGGTGACTTCCGGGTCACCGGCACCGGCTCGGCGTTCACGACGGCCACCGAGGCGGTCTCCGTGACCGTGTTCGCGGCCAACGCGGACGGCACCATCAGCACGCGGTCCCTCGGGAGCGCTCCGGTGACGGCGGCCGCGCCGCCGGCCACGGGCGGGGACTACTCCGTGCGCAGCCGCAACGCCGCGGCCGGCACGACGAACCCCGGCAAGATCTACGTGAAGTCGAGCAAGGGCGGCGTCGCCGGTCCCTTCACGGTCGCCAACGGGTAGCCCGCCGCTTCACGACGCAGGACTCCGCTGGACCCCGAGGGCCCCGACGCCGTGGCGCCGGGCCCTCGGGCATTCCGCCGCCACGGCCGAGGGCCC
>JAXDHC010000581.1:0-5101 GCA_034664705.1 Solirubrobacteraceae bacterium | reverse complement strand
GGCCGCGTGGTAGGCGGCGCGGTCGGCGTCGGCGACCGCGAAGGGTCGCATGCCGAGGTCGGCGGCCAGCGACCGGGCGGCGGCGAGCGCGCGCTCGGTGCTGCCCGCCACGGCACAGCCCGCGCCCGCGAAGGGCGCGCCCTCCCGCGTGACGGTCATCAGCGGATGGAGGCCGAGCGCCTCGTGCGGGGCCAGCACGTCGAGCGCCGTGGCGCCGGAGCAGTGGCCGACGAGCAGCCCGGAGCGCGGCGTGACGGCCGTCGCCGCGGCGGCGATCTCGGCGTCGGGCACGCACAGCAGCACGACGCCGGCCCCGCCGCCGTCGGCGCCACGGCCCAGCGGCCCGAGGACGGGATGGCCGGCGGCGCGCAGGCCGCGGGCCAGCGCAGGGCCCAGGCGGCCACGGCCGACGATCGCGATCGTGCTGTTCATATTCTCGGTCCAGCCCCCGTACGGGGTGCCGGTCGCGGTTGCTGTACGCGAAGCGTAGCGGGTCGTTCGCGCCGGGCGGCCGTCTACCATCGCTCTGTGCCGCCGACGAAGGAGGAGCGCCGCGAGGCGCTCAAGGCCGTCTACCACCAGGCGACGAGCTGCACGAACTGCCCGCAGCTCGCCGCGACCCGCACCACCGTCGTCTTCGGGTCCGGCAACGCCGACGCCGATCTCATGTTCGTCGGCGAGGCGCCCGGCGCGAACGAGGACAAGCAGGGCCTTCCGTTCGTCGGGCAGGCCGGCCGCCTGCTGGACCGGCTGCTGGAGGAGATCGGGCTCTCGCGCGGGGACGTGTTCATCGCGAACGTCCTCAAGTGCCGTCCGCCGGGCAACCGGGACCCGCACCCGGCCGAGATCGAGGCCTGCCAGGCCTATCTCATGCGCCAGATCGAGCTCATCGAGCCCCGGGTGATCTGCACGCTCGGCAACTTCGCGACGAAGCTCCTGCGCGGCGACCCGACCGGCATCACGCGTCTGCACGGCCGAGAGGAGGTGCGGGTGCTCGGCACCCGCGCCGTGCGGCTCTACCCGATCTTCCACCCGGCGGCCGCGCTCTACACGCCGGCGAACGTGGAGGTGCTGCGCGCCGACTTCGCACGGATCCCGCAGCTGCTCGCGCTCGCGGTGCCCGAGCAGCCGGCGGCGCCCGAGGAGCCCGCGGTCCCGATCGGCGCCGACGGGGCGACGCCGCGCGCGGTGCCGGAGCCCGCGCCGATCGGCGTGGCCGGCCCCGACGCCGACCCCGGCCCGGATCCCTCGTCGGAGCTGGCGCTGGCGCCGGCCGAAGCGGAGCCCGAGCGCCCGCGCGACCCCGAGCCCGAGCCCGAACCCGAACCCGAACCCGAGGTCGAGGACGCCCGCCCGCCCGTCGGCCCGGTGCCCGAGGCGCAGCTCGGCCTGTTCTGATGGCCGGCCCCGCGGACGCCCGCATCCACGGAGCCGCGGCCCGCGGGTTCGCCCGGTCGGCCGACGCCTACGAGCGCGCGCGTCCCGAGTACCCGCCCGAGGCGATCGCGTGGCTCGCGCAGCGGCTCGGGCTCGGCCCGGGACGCACGGCCGTCGACCTCGCCGCGGGCACCGGGAAGCTGACGCGGCCGCTGCTGCTCACCCGCGCGCGGGTCGTCGCGATCGAGCCGGTCGCAGAGATGCGGCGCGCGATCGGGCCCGGCGCGGAGGTGCTCGACGGCACGGCGGAGGCGATGCCGGTCGCCGACGGAAGCGCCGATGCGGTCACCGTGGGCCAGGCGTTCCACTGGTTCGACGGCCCGGCCGCTCTTGCCGAGATCCACCGCGTGCTTCGCCCGGGCGGTGCGCTGGCGGTGGTGTGGAACCACCGTCCCCTCGAGGACCCGGTCCAGGCCGCGATCGAGGCGATCATCGGCGCCCACCGCGCCCGGACCCCGGCCCACACGAGCGGCGCGTGGGAGGACGCCTTCGCGGCCACGACGCTCTTCGGCGCGCGCGAGGAGCGGACGTTCGCCCACGCCCGGCTCGCCGACGCGGACGCCCTCGCCGACCGCGTCGGGTCGACGAGCTTCATCGCCGCGCTGCCCGACGGGCCGCGTGCCGAGATCCTCGAGGCGGTCCGCGCGCTCGCCGCCGACGGCCCGGTCCGGCTGCCCTACGTCTGCGAGGTGTTCGTCTGCAACCGGCGGCCGTGACCACGCGGGCGGCCGTCCCCGCGGACGCGCCCACCATCGCCCGCACGATGCACCTCGGGTTCGCGACGTACCGCGCGTTCGCCCCCGCGGGGTGGTCGCCGCCGGCGCCGTTCGAGATCCAGGTCGCCGCGATCGCCGAGCGGATGCGGGCGCCGGGCGTGTGGGCGCTGCTCGCCGAGCGCGCGGGCGAGCCGGTGGCCCACGTCGCCATGGCCCCGGGGGACGGACCCGGGTCCACGGCGTACCTCTGGCAGCTGTTCGTCCGCCCGGCGTTCTGGGGCACCGGCGTCGCGGGCCTGCTCCACGAGGCGTTCCTCGCTCGCGCGGCGCAGGCGGGCTACCGTCGCGCCCGCCTCGCGACGCCCGCGCCGCACACCCGCGCCCGGCGCTTCTACGAGCGCCGCGGCTGGCGGACCGACGGCCCGCCCGACGATCTGTGGCACTTCGGCATCCCGCTCGTCGCCTACGTGCGCCCGCTCTTGTCGCCGCCTGCGCGGGAGGCGACAATCCGGCCGTGATGCGGGCCTCGGATCGCGACCGGGAGCGGGCCCTCGCCCTCCTCCGGGCGCGATGCGCCGAGGGGTACCTGAGCATCGACACCTTCGAGCGCCGCGTGGAGCTCACGCTGACGGCGCGGACCGCGGCCGAGCTGCGCGGCCTGGTGGCCGACGTCGGGCGGGCGCGCCCGGGCTGGTCGCGCGGCGGCGGTCGGCCGGGGACTCCGTCTCGGAGCCGTCCCGGCGCCACGCCGCCGGTCGAGCTCGCGCTACCGGTCGGCGACCCGCTCGTCGTCGGGCGCAGCTCGCGGTGCGGCGCGGTCCTCGGCGACCCGACGGTGTCGCGCCGTCACGTCGAGCTGCGCCCGGTGGCCCCGGACCGCTGGGTCGCCGTCGACCTCGGCTCGCTCAACGGCACGTGGCTGCTGGGCCGCCGCGTGGCGCGCGTGCGCGTCGGGCCGGGCGACGAGCTCCGGCTCGGCTCATGCCGGGTCGCGCTCCGCTGAGGCCGTCCCGGCGCCGGGCGCGCGTCGCGCTCCTCGCGGCGGTCGTGCTGGTGCTCGTGGCCGCCGGAGCGGCGCTCGTCGCCCCCGGCCCGCGCCGCCCGGCCGCCGTGACGGTGCAGCCGGCCGTCCCCGGCCGCCTCGTGCCGCGGTCCTTCCTGGGCCTGTCGATGGAGTGGAGCAGCGTGCAGCCGTTCGGGGCGGCCGCGCGGCCGGCCGTCGTCGCGCTCCTCGAGCGCCTGGCCGCCGCGGCGCGGACGCCGCCGGCGCTGCGCGTGGGCGGCTCGTCCGCCGAGGAGGCGTGGTGGAACCCGGACGGTCGCCCGCGGCCGGCCACCGTCCGCCACGACGTGGGGCCGGCGACGCTCGGCGCGCTCGCGGCCCTCGCGCGGGCGCTGCACGCGCCGGTGACCGCCGGGCTGAACCTGTCGCTCGGCGACGCGCCCAACGCGCTCGCGCTGGCGCGCGCCGCGCGCCGGCGCCTCGGGCGCCGGCTCGAGGCGCTCGAGCTCGGCAACGAGCCCGACCTCTACACCGCCGCGCGCACGACAGGCCCGCGGACGGTCCAGCGGCTGCGCAAGAAGACGGCCTACACGCCCGCGGACTACGCCCGCGACCTCGCGCGCTACCGGGTCGTGCTGCGGCGCGGGCTGCGTCCGCCGCGCCCGCGCCTCGTCGCCGGCGGCTTCGCCGGGCGACCGTCGTGGGTCGCCGCCCTGCCGGGCGTCCTCGGCCGCGAGGGCGGCGGGATCGGCGCGCTGAGCGGCCATCGCTACGCGCTCTCGGGCTGCGCCGCCGATCCGGACGCCGACGCCGAGCGCGCCGCGCTCGTCTCCGACGACGCCTCGCGCGCCCGGATGGCGGGGCTGCGTCCGCTCATCGCGCTCGCCCACCGCCACGGCGTCCCGCTGCACGTCGCCGAGCTGAACTCCGCGCCGTGCGGCGGCACGCCCGGCGTCAGCGACACGTTCGCCGCCGCGGTGTGGCTGACCGACGCGCTGTTCGCGCTGCTGCGCGAGGGCGCCGACCGCGTCGACGTGCACACCTGGGACGGCGCCGTCTACGCGCCGTTCGCCCGCCGCGGCGGCGCCGTGCGCGTCCGGCCACCGTTCTACGGGATGCTCGCCTTCGCGCGCGCCGCCCCGCGCGGCAGCCGGCTCGCGGGCGTGCGCGTCGTCCGCGCGGGCGACGTGCGGGCCTGGGCCACCGTCGACGGCGCCGGAGGCGTGCGCCTGGCGCTCATCGCCCGCGGCGACCGCTCGAGCGCCGTCCGCGTGCGGGTCGGGCGCGGACGCCCGTGCGCGACCGTGTGGCTCGCCGCCGCGCCGTCGCTCAGCGCCCGCAGCGGCGTGGCCGAGCGCCGCCGGACGGCCTGCCCGCGGGACGGCGCCATCGCCGTCGACCTCCCGGGACCCAGCCTCGCCGTGCTCACGCTGCCGCCGGCCGCGAAGCCTCAGACGCGGGCCGCGCGCAGCGCCGGCAGGACGTCCTCGCCGTAGCGGCGGATCGATCCGAGCGGGTCGGCGTCGCCGATGCCCTGCAGGCAGATCACCGTGGGCCCGAGGTCGAGCATCTCGCGCAGCCGCTCGACGTGCTCGCCGGCGTCCGCGCCGACGAGGAAGCCCTCGTGGGCGAACTCCTCGTCGCTCATCCGCGCGTCGGCCATGCGGACCATCTCGGCCGGGTCGTGGATGTCCTCGGTGTAGACCTCGGGCAGCTGCGTCGCCTTCCACTTGCGCGCGGAGGCGATCGCCGCGTCCTCGTCGCCGGCGAGGTGGAAGCCGGCGTGCAGGATGATCTCGCCGACGCCGCGTCCGGCCTTGGCGCGGCCCTCGCGGTAGGCGTCGATGATCTCCGGCGCCTGCTCGGGGTCGCCCAGTGTCCACAGGCCGTCGCCGTAGCGGGCCGCCACCTCGGCGGCGCGCGGGGCGAAGGCCGAGACGTAGAG
>JAXDHC010000580.1:0-3917 GCA_034664705.1 Solirubrobacteraceae bacterium | reverse complement strand
ACCACACCTTGCTCGGCGGCAGCGGTTGGGAAGAGGTTCCCATCGAGGAGATCGGCGTGGAGGGCTCCACGAAGGGCCCGGCCTGGCACGTGGGCCGCGGCTTGGACGAGGCCGGCGCCGGCGGCTGAGCGCCGCCGACGCGGCCTCCGCGCCGCCACTACGGGGCACGGATCGCCCGTGACGTCGACGGGATCCCGCGCCCCCGCGGGCGCGTGCGGCCATGCTCGGGTGGTCTGCGAGGCCGCCGGCTCGGCGATGTAGACGGGGGCACCGACGGGCACCTCGTCGTACAGCTCGATGACGTCGGGGATCCGCATGCGGATGCAGCCGTGCGAGGCCGCCGTGCCGATCGAGTTGATCGCGTCGGTGCCGTGGATGCCCGCGCCGTCGAAGATGCCCATCCAGCGGGCCTTGAGCGGGTTCTCGGGAGACCCGCCCGGCACCACGGTGCCGGCGAGGTCGCCGGCCCAGTCGCTGTTGGGCACGTTCCAGGCCGGGTTCACGGCCTTGTTCTGGATGTGGTAGAGGCCCGCGGGCGTCTCGAGGCCGACCTGCCCGACGGCGATCGAGTACGTCTTGGCGACCTTGAGGCGCTTGTACAGCGTCAGCCGGAACGAGTCGCGGTGGACGATCAGGACGGTCCCGTAGCGCTCGTCGAGCTCGCTGGAGCTCAGCTTGGGCTGGAGCTTGCGGGTGCGCGCGACGAACGTGCGGTCGGCCGTGGTCGAGACGATCGCCCGGCGGATCTGCTTGTGCAGCGTGGTCGCCCGGACCTGGAGGCCGGTGCGGCTGTCGTGACGCTCGATGCCGCTGCTGTCGATCTTCACCGTCGCCTCGACGGGCTTGCGCTCGATGGACCGGCGGATCTTGTCGAGCATCCGCACGACGGCGGCCTTCGAGTAGTGGACGGTCGGCGTGATGTCGGCGTTCAGCGACTTGCCGGTGAGGTTGCGCACCGTGCGGCTGAAGATGTCGCCCTGGCGGCTGCGCGCCATGACGTCGTCGACGATCGCGTCGAGGTCGACCGCGAGGCGCGCCTCGCGGGCGCTGAGGCGCCAGGTCGACGTGTCGTGATGCACGACGATCGGCCGCTCGAGCGGCTGCATGATCAGCCGCTGGAGCTTCGCGCGCGCCTGCTCGCGCTTCAGGCCCTGAAGCGGGATGCCGCCGACCCGCACGCCCTTGGCGATCTCGTCGCGCCGGCCGTGGTCGTACGCGTACATGCCGCCCCCGAGGGCGGCCACGACCACCACGAGGGCGGCTGAGAGAATGACTGGTCGGGACCGCAAGGCAGCTCAGGACGAAACCGTCGACAGTGTAGGAAGTTCCGGTTCGGGTTCCCAGCGCTGCAAGCGTTCAATCGCGCCGGGTCCCCTCCGGCGGCCGCCACCCGCCCCCGCGGTCAGGCCGCGCGCCGATCGCCGGCGAGCAGCGGCGCGAGCCCGCGCTCGAGCTCGGTCCAGTCGTCGCCGCAGATGACGTCCTCGTCCTCGCACACGTCCTGGTTCCAGGGGTGGCGCAGCGTCGCGGCGACGATGCCGGCCTCGAGCGCGCCGAGGATGTTCGTCGGGCTGTCGTCGATCAGCACGTCGATGCCGATCTCCCGGCAGCGGGCGATCTTGTCGTAGGAGCAGTAGAGCTCGTCGTGGCGCAGGCCGATCTGCTCGAGCCAGCGCGCGGTGGCCGAGTGGCAGTGCTCGGCGCGGTGGCTCGTGATGTGGACGAAGTGCCCGGCCTCGTGCCAGCGGTTGACCACCGCGACGGCGTGCGGGTAGGGCTCGGCGCCCGCGATCGCCTCGTCGGAGTGCGTGTCGGCGACGCACGCGCGCAGCTGCTCCTTGCGCAGGCGCGCGACGTCCCAGCTGAACTGGCGGTCGTAGGGCAGCTCGATGCCGAACCGGCGCTTGGCCGCGGCGGACAGCAGTGGCCAGTAGTCGTGGAGGGTGGAGTCGATGTCGATGGCGATGCGCATGGGTGGTGAGAGGTCGTGATTATGCTGATCGCGGATGCCGATTCCGTCCTCGGCCCACCTGTCCAGGAAACCGGGCGCGTACGGGCCCACGGGCCGTTCCGCCTGGATGGACGTCGACTGGCGTGAGCACCAGCGTACGGTCGAGATCGACGGCCGGCGGGTGAACGTCGTCGACCTCGGCGGCGGCGACCCATCCGTCGTCTTCGTCCACGGCCTGTCCGGCTCGTGGCAGAACTGGCTGGAGAACCTGCCCGATCTCGCCCGCGGGCATCGCGTCATCGCGTTCGACCTGCCGGGGTTCGGCCACTCCGAGATGCCGGCGGAGCCCATCTCGATCGCCGGTTACGCGCGGTTCGTCGACCGGCTGCTCCACGAGCTCGGCGTCGGCGCCGCGGTCGTCGTCGGCAACTCGATGGGCGGCTTCGTCGGCGCCGAGATGGCCATCCGCTTCCCGGAGCGCGTCGAGCGCCTCGTGCTCGTCAGCGCCGCCGGCCTGCACGTCGAGCATCAGCGCCACGACCGTGTGCTCGGCGCGCTGCGCCGCGGCCAGAACGTGCTCATCGCCTGGGGCGGCTTCCTCGGCGCGCGCTCCGAGGCGCTCTCGAGCCGCCCGCGGGCGCGGCGCCTGCTCATGGGCGCGGTCGTCCACCGTCCGGACCGGCTGCCCGCGGCGCTCATCGCCGAGCAGGTGCGCGGCTCCGGCAACCCCGGGTTCGTCGACGCGCTGGACGCGCTCACCAGCTATCCGATCCGCCAGCGGCTCGGCGAGATCGGCTGCCCGACGCTCATCGTCTGGGGTCGCGAGGACCTGCTCGTGCCGGTCGGCGACGCCGACGAGTTCGAGGCGCTCATCGACGACGCCCGCAAGGTCGTGTGGCCGGAGACCGGCCACATGCCGATGCTGGAGCGCCCGGCCGCGTTCAACGCGCTCGTGGACGCGTTCATCGCGGAGGAGCCCGGCGAGTGGATGGACGCGGCGGGGGTCAAGGCCCGCGACGCCGGGTGACGCACCGCCCGGCCGTGCGGCGAGCGCCGAGACCGGGAGCGCCGGTCGATGCACGAGGCGCCGCGCGTCAGCCGAGTGTGACGGCGCCCTCGGAGGCGCTGCCCACGAGCGCGGCGTACTTCGCCAGCACGCCGGTCGCGTCCGGGCTCGGCGGGGAGTCGTAGGCGGCCACGCGGCGCGCGATCTCCTCGTCGTCGAGCGCCACGTCGAGCCGGCGGTTGTCGACGTCGATGGTGATCCGGTCGCCGTCGTGGACGGCGGCTATCGGTCCCCCGCGCGCCGCCTCGGGCGCGACGTGGCCGGCCATGAAGCCGTGGGTGGCGCCCGAGAAGCGCCCGTCGGTGAGCAGCGCGACCGACTCGCCGAGCCCGGCGCCGTTGATCGCCGCCGTGACCGCGAGCATCTCGCGCATCCCCGGCCCGCCGGCCGGGCCCTCGTTGCGGATGACGACGACGTCGCCCTCGGCGATGCCGCCGTGGGTGACCGCGTCCATCGCGGCCTCCTCGCCCTCGAAGACGCGCGCGGGGCCCTCGTGGTAGCGGCGCTCGTGGCCGGCCAGCTTCACGACGCACCCCTCGGGGGCCAGGTTGCCGCGCAAGATCGCGAGGCCGCCCGTGGGCTTCAGCGGGTCGTCGAGCGGGCGCACGACGCGCTGGTCGGGCGTCTCGGTGGCCCCGTCGGCGATCTCGCCGAGGGTCTTCCCGGTCACGGTGATCGCGTTCTCGTGCAGGACGCCGAGCTCGCGCAGGCGCTGGACGAGCACCGCGACGCCGCCCGCCTCGTGCAGGTCGACGGCGACGTACTGGCCGCCGGGCTTGAGGTCGCAGATCAGCGGCGTGCGCTCGCTGATGCGGTCGAAGTCGTCGATCGAGAGCTCGACGCCCGCCTCCTTCGCGATGGCGAGCAGGTGCAGGACGCCGTTCGTGGAGCCGCCGCTTG
>JAXDHC010000579.1:0-7794 GCA_034664705.1 Solirubrobacteraceae bacterium | reverse complement strand
ATCGCGGCGCGGATCCTCGTCGGCCCGGAGGAGCGCCTGGACCCCGTCTGCCGGCTGATGGAGCGCAGCCCGCTCGGCGGGCATCCCGGCGCGGCCGGGCGGCCCGTGCTCGGCTTCGTCGCCTGCGGCGCCGTGGTGCGCCGCGAGGCGTTCAGGTCGGTCGGGGGCTTCGAGGCCCGCTTCGGCATCGGCGGGGAGGAGTCGCCGCTGGCCCTGGAGCTCGCCGCGGCCGGCTGGGGGCTGGCCTACGTGCCCGACGTCGTGGCCCACCACCACCCGGCGGGCGGGGGCGTCCGGCCGGGACGTCGGGCGACGATGCTGCGCAACGAGCTCTGGGCGACGTGGCTGCGCCGCCCGGCGGGCGCCGCGGCGCGGCGCACCGTCGGCCTCGTGGCCCGCAGCGGCCCGCGCCGGCACACCGCCGCGGGCGTCGCGCAGGCCGTCCGCGGCGGCGGCTGGGTCGCGCGCGAGCGGCACGTGGTGCCGGCCGGCGTGGAGCGCGCGCTGCGCACGCTGGAGCGCTCCGGGCGGTCCTGAAACAGGGAGGTTCAGGGCGCCACAACAGCCCTTTCATCGCCATCCGGCGTGCTGGTATGTTCGCGCCGTACGGCCGGGCCCCAGGTCCGGCGGAGCAGTGCGGGCGGCGCAGGTCGTTGCTGAACAGCACCCTCCGCGAAACGCAGCACGACCATCCGTGGAGGTTCCACACATGGCCACCGGAACGGTGAAGTGGTTCAACGACGACAAGGGCTACGGCTTCATCACGCCCGACGAGTCCGGCAAGGACCTCTTCGTCCACCATTCCGCCATCGTCGCCGACGGCTTCCGCACGCTGCCCGAGGGCGCGCGGGTCTCCTACGAGTCCGAGCCCGGCGACAAGGGGCCCAAGGCGGTCAACGTCCAGCGCCTCTGAGCCGGGCCGCCGCGACGGCCCGGCGCCGGGCCGGCGACGCTCAGCCCTTGACGACGCCGATCGGGCGCAGGCGCGCGACGCGCCCCGCCAGGCCGGCGCGCTCGACGACGCGCACGACGGCGTCGACGTCCTTGTAGGCCAGCGGGGCCTCCTCGGCGAGGCCCTTGCTCGACGCCGCCCGGACGGCGATGCCCTGCGCCTCGAGCTCGCGGCGCAGCGCCGCGCCCTCGACCTGCTTCTTGGCGGCCGTGCGGCTCATCCGCCGCCCGGCGCCGTGGCACACGGTGCCGAACGAGCGCTCCATCGAGCCCTGGCGCCCGGCGAGGACGTAGCTGGCCGTGCCCATCGATCCCGGGATGAAGACCGGCTGGCCGGGGAAGGCGCGCGTGGCCCCCTTGCGGTGCACGCACACCGTCCGCCCGCCGTGCTCCTCGAGCTTGGCGACGTTGTGCGCGACGTCGTAGACCTGCCGCGTGGCCGCCGCCGCGCCGCGGCCGACGACGCCGGCGACCGACCGGCGCACGGCGTCGGCGATGGCGTGGCGGTTGGCCCACGCGAAGTTCGCCGCCGCGGCCATGGCCGCAAGGTACGCGCGGCCCTCGTCGCTGCCGACCGGGGCGCATGACAGCTGGCGGTCGGGCAGCGTGATGCCGTGGCGCTCGAGGGCGCGGTCCATCCTGCGCACGTAGTCCGTGCAGACCTGGTGGCCGAGGCCGCGTGAGCCCGAGTGGATGAGGATCGTGACCTGGTCCTCGCGCAGCCCGAACGCCTCGGCGGTCTCCGCGTCGAGGATCGCGTCGACGCGCTGCACCTCGATGAAGTGGTTGCCCGATCCGACGGTGCCGAGCTGGTCGGCGCCGCGCTCGCGCGCCCGCGGGGACACCCGCGCGGGGTCGGCGCCGTCGAGGCGCCCCTCCGACTCGGTGGCGGCGACGTCGTCGGGCGTGCCGATGCCGCGGCGCTCGACGAGCCAGCGCGGGCCCTGCTCGAGGACCGCGTCGAGCTCGGCGGCGGCGAGCTTCAGGCGCCCGCCGCGCCCGGCGCCGGTCGGGACGCGGCGCGCGATCTCGTCCATGAGCGCCCCCCGGCGCTCGCCGAGGTCCGCGGCGGTGAACGGGGCGGCGAGGAGTCGCACGCCGCAGTTGATGTCGTAGCCGACCCCGCCCGGGGAGACCACGCCGTCGGGCGGCTCGGTCGCCGCGATGCCGCCGACCGGGAAGCCGTAGCCCTGGTGGATGTCGGGCATCGCGATCGCCGCCTCCACGATGCCGGGCAGCGTCGCGACGTTCTGGAGCTGCTCGAGCGAGTGGTCGGTGCGGATCGCCTCGAGCAGGTCGGCGTCGGCGAACACGCGCGCGGGCACGCGCATGTCCTCGCGCGCCCCGGCCGGGATCTCCCAGAGCGTGTCGTCGATGCGGACCGGGTCGGCGGCAGCCGCGCGGCGGGGCTCAGACATCCAGCACGACGTTCCCGCGCCAGCCGTCGCGGTCACGCCGAAGCTCGAGGTCGTGGTAGGTGACCGCCTTCACGAGATGGCGCGGCGCGCCGAGGCGGCCGACCACCTTGGCGGTGACGGTGTCCTCGCCGACGACGAGGTCGCGGACGTCGTCGGGGACCAGGCCCTCCTTCTCGGCGAGGAAGACGAGCTCGGCCATCCACTCGGCCAGCAGCGCGCCGCGGTCGGTCGCCTCCGCCTCGACGGTGCGCCGCGCCGGCTCGCCGTCGCCGGGCGAATCGTCCTCGAACAGCTCGCGCAGCGCGTGCAGCGCCTCCGTGAAGACGCCCGCCTCACTGCGCGCGTGCAGCTCCAGCTGCAGCTCGGAGGTGTGCTCGATCCAGCGGTGGGTCGACTCCATCGTTCGGTGCGGTTCCATGCCCGGCAGCGGCGCAAACGCTACGCCCCAGCGCGCTCGGAAACCAGGTCAGCCGCTGCGATCGTGTCAAGGGGCAACCGGTCCGCGCTCGGCCGGCTGAGATCGCCGACCGGACGAGGTCCTGCTCGGGACGGCCAAGAGCCGCGTGCGGCTCGGGCTGACGAGGCTCGGCGGGGTCTACGCCGCCGACCGTGCAGCCGCCTGACCGCCGCGGCGGGCCGGGCGCGCGAGGTAGCGCCCGCCGGCGCGGACGCCGACCGACCGCCGCCGGAGGCGGTCGCGCACGTCGGTCGCTCCGCCGGCGACACGGATGAGCGTGCCGTCACAGCGGTCCTCGGTCAGCCAGCGGGCCCCCGCGGTCGTCGCCGTCGCACTCGCCTGCCGGCCCCGCGTCGTGAAGCGTCCGCTCACGTCGGCCCAGAGGTGGCGCGGGCCGACGGGCCGCGCGTACGCCGGCCGCCCGCAGCGCGGCGGCGCGCCCTGGAGGCGCAGCTCCACCGCGCTGCGCCCGCGCTCCTGGTGGATGCTGAAGACGCCGGAGTCCAGGTCGGCGGTCTGCGTGGTCCCCAGCCGGTCGAAGTCGGCGGTGGCGGTCGCGAACGTCAGGCGGACGCGGCCGCCGCGCGCGTCGAGGCGCGTGCCGATCGGGACCCGCGCGCCGGCGGTCAGGACGGTGGCGCCGCGCTCGCCCGGCCGGCGCGCGAGGACGGTGCCGGTGACCGGGCCGGCGAGCGCGTCGACGCCGAGCGCCGGCTGCGGTGCCGCCGCCTGCGAGATGGCCGGCGGGCGGCGGGCGATCGGGCGCGCCGGCTCGGCGGCCGGCGCCACGGGGGCGGTCAGCGGGGCCGCGACGGGCGCCGCCACGGCGGCGGCGGTCGCGAGCCCGCACGGCGGCGGCGCGCCCGCGGCGGCGATGCGGTGGACCCGCGCGGGCGAGTCGTCGGCGACCGCGATCGAGCCGCGGCAGTCGACGGCAACCGCGCGGGGATGGTCGAAGCCCTCGATCTCCCCGATGCGCTCGCCCGCCGCGGTGAGGCGGGCGACCCGGTCGCGCCCGCGCTCGGCGACGAGCACGGTGCCGTCGGGCGCGATCGCGACGCCCGCCGGCTGGTCGGCTCGGGCGTCGCCGAGCGGGACGCCCGTCGCGCTGACGTGGGCGAGCGCGTCGTCCACGGCCACCCACACCGACCCGTCGCCCGCGACGGCGAGGCCGCGCGGGTCGTCGGCCGCCCAGTCGCCGAGCCGGACACCGGCCGGCGAGAAGCGCGCCACGCGCCCCGGCTCGCTCACGAAGATCGTGCCGTCGGCGGCGACCGCGATGCCGGCGGGCGCCCGCGCCGCGAAGCCGGCCGCCGAGCTCCCGCCGGGCCGGAGGCGCTGCACGCCGTCGGCGTCGGCGACGAGCACGTCGCCGTCGGGCGCGACGGCCACGCCCGCCGGCGCGTCGAGGCGACCGTCGCCGAGCACGCCGAGCACCTCGCCGCCGAATCCGAGGGTCACGATGCGGCCCTGGCCGCGGTCCGCCGCATGGAGCCGGCCGGCGGCGTCGAAGGCCAGGCCCGTCAGCTCGCCGAGCGCCGCCGCGGCGGCCTGCGGCTCGCGCGGCGCGTCGGCGCCCGCGGGAGCGGTCGCGCCGGCCGCGAGCAGGACGAGCGCGCCGGCGATGGCGCCGGCGCGGCGGCCGAACCGTCTCCTCTCGTGACGCGCACACGCCATCCTGGCTTCGACCCTTCTCCGTGACCACGGGCTCGTGGACGGGGCGGATCCTCCGCCGCCGGGCAGGCCGTGTCAACCGGTGTAATCTCGCCTGCGATGTCGGTGCAGACGCCCGAGGAGCTGGCCGCCCTGCGCCGCGCGGGGCGTGCGGTCGCCGCGACGCTGCGCGAGGTCGGGCGCCGGGTCCGGCCCGGCGTCACGACGGCGGAGCTCGACGCCGTCGCCGCCGGCGTCCTCGCGCGCCACGGCGCCCGACCGGCGCCCGCGCTTGTGTACGGCTTCCCGGGCGCCATCTGCATCAGCGTCGGCGACGAGGCGGTCCACGGGATCCCGGGCCCGCGCCGGCTGCGCGCCGGCGAGCTCGTGACGCTGGACGTCACCGCGGAGCTCGACGGCTTCTACGCCGACGCGGCCGTCACGCTCCCCGTCGGGACGGTCGCGCCGCGGCTGCGCCGCCTCGCCGGCGCCGCGCAGGCGGCTCTGCGGCGCGGGCTCCAGGCGGCGCGCGCCGGCGCGCCGGTGAACGCGATCGGCGCCGCCGTGGAGGCCGAGGCGCGCCGTCGCGGCTGCACGGTGCTGGGCGAGCTCACCGGCCACGGGATCGGGCGAACGATCCACGAGGACCCGACGGTTCCCAACGTCTACGTCGTCGCGCTCGACGCGCCGCTGGGCGACGGCGCCGTCATCACGATCGAGCCGATCCTCGGCCTCGGCGGCGACGCCCTGCGGGAGGGCGGCGACGGCTGGACGATCCGGACCGCCGACGGCAGCCCGACCGCGCACGCCGAGCACACGATCGTCGTGTCCGCGACGGAACCGATCGTCCTCACGGCGACCGGGTAGGTCGGCCCCATGACCACCAGACGAGGAGGCCGCAGATGCAGGTGGGCATGATCGGACTCGGGCGCATGGGCGCGAACATGGTTCGCCGCCTGATGCGCAACGGTCACGAGTGCGTGGTCCACGACGTCAGCCCCGAGGCGATCGCCGGCCTCGAGGCCGAGGGCTCCGTCGGCGCGGAGTCGATGGAGGAGTTCGTCGCCAAGCTCGCCCCGCCGCGGGCGGTCTGCATCATGGTCCCCGCCGCGGTGGTGGACAGCACGCTCGAGCGGCTCGTGCCCCTGCTCGAGGCCGACGACGTCGTGATCGACGGCGGCAACTCGTACTACCGCGACGACATCCGGCGCGCCCGCGAGCTCGCCGGCCGCGGCCTGCACTACGTCGACATGGGGACGAGCGGCGGCGTCTTCGGGCTCGACCGCGGCTACTGCCTGATGATCGGCGGCGACGACGCCGCCGTCGAGCGCCTCTAGCCGTTCTTCCGCACCCTCGCGCCCGGCGTCGAGGCGGCCGATCGCACCTCCGGCCGCGACGGCGACCCGTCGCCGGCCGAGCACGGCTACCTGCACTGCGGGCGCAGCGGCGCCGGGCACTTCGTGAAGATGGTGCACAACGGCATCGAGTACGGCCTCATGGCCGCGTTCGCCGAGGGCTTCAACATCCTGCACCGCGCCGACATCGGCCGCCACGAGCACGAGATCGACGCCGAGACCACGCCCCTGCGCGAGCCCGAGCTCTACCAGTTCGACTTCGACATCCCCGAGATCGCCGAGGTGTGGCGGCGCGGCAGCGTCGTCGGCTCGTGGCTGCTCGACCTGACCGCCGCGGCGCTCTCCCAGAGCCCCCAGCTCGAGGGCTACTCGGGGCGCGTGTCGGACTCCGGCGAGGGCCGCTGGACCGCGCACGCGGCGATCGACGAGGGCGTGCCCGCGCCGGTGCTCACGTCGGCGCTGTTCTCGCGCTTCGCCTCGCGGGGCGAGGACGAGTACGCCAACAAGCTGCTGTCGGCGATGCGCTTCGCGTTCGGCGGGCATCTGGAGAAGAGCCACACCTAGCCTCGGCGCGCGCTCGCCGGTCGAGCCGGGGCCGCGCACCGGATCCTGCGGTCGGGGCTGACCGCGCATCGCCGCGGCAGCGGCGACAATCCATCGGTGAGTCCACGCGAGCGCCCGCCCCGGCTTCGATCGACGTTCCGCGGCCTGCGCGGTCAGGTGCGCCGGCGCACGGGGCGGGTGCGCGCCGAGGCCTGGACGATCGCCCAGACCTCGATCGCCGCCGGCACGGCGTGGGAGGTCGCCCAGCTGATCCACCAGCGACCGTTCTTCGCGCCGATCTCGGCCGTCATCTCGCTCGGCGCCGCCCGCGGCCAGCGGACCCGCCGCGCCGTCGAGCTCGTCCTCGGCGTCGCGCTCGGCATCGCGGTGGCGGATTTCATCGTCGTCGAGCTGGGCGCGAACTGGCTCATCCTCATGCTCGTGATCGCGCTGTCGATGGGGGCGGCGCTGCTGCTCGGCGGCAGCGGCATGCTCGTCAGCCAGGCCGGTGTGTCGGCGGTGATGGTGGTCACGATCGAGCGGCCCGAGGGCCTCACGCCCAACCGGTTCATCGACGCCCTCATCGGAGGCGGCATCGCGCTGCTGGTCTCGCAGGTGCTCCTGCCCCGCGATCCCGTGCAGGCGGTGTCGCGCGCGGCGGGCGCGGTGGGCGACCAGCTGACACGCGCCCTGCGCGAGACGTCGGCGGCGCTGCGCGAGGGCGACGTCGACCGCGCGCGCGGCGCGCTCCAGATCGCGCGCTCGGCGGATCCGCAGCTGGACGACTTCGCCGACGCCGTCGACCACGCACGCGAGACCGTGTCGGTCCGGCCGCCCGTGTGGCGCGCCCGCGCGCGGCTGCCGCTGTACGCCGAGGCGTCCGCGCAGCTCGACTACGCCGTGCGCAACACGCGCGTGCTGTCGCGGCGGGCGGTCGCCGTCGTGCGGCGCGCCGGACCGTCTGCTCCGGCCCTCGCCGACGCCGTGGGGCTGCTCGCCGACGCGGTCGAGGAGCTGCTGCTCCACCTCGACGACCCCTCCGGCGAGACGTCGAGCCGCCGCTACGCGCTCGACGCGGCCGTCCGGGCGACGGCGGTGCTCGACGGGGACCGCGGCCTGCAGACGAGTACGCTCGTCGGCCAGATCCGCTCGACCGCGATCGACCTGCTTCGCGGCTCGGGCATGTCCGAGGACGAGGCGATGGACGCGCTCGACGCGGCCGTGGCCGCGGGCAGCGAGCGCGCCGCCTACGCCCCGGGCGCCGACAGCCGGTAGGTCGCCGCCATGTCCTCGTCGCCGTGCCCGGCGTCCACGCCGGCGGCGAGGCGCTCGGCGATCGCCTCGACGATCGGCAGGTCGGCGCCGGCCCGCGCGGCGGCGTCCTGGATCAGGGCGGCGTCCTTGGCCGCGAGGCGCA
>JAXDHC010000578.1:0-3890 GCA_034664705.1 Solirubrobacteraceae bacterium | reverse complement strand
GCCGGTTTGCCCGGCGGCGGAGCCTCCCGCTAGCCGGCGTTCTCGCCGCCCTGGTCGGAGGAGCTCTCGTTGTCCTGCTCGCTCTGGAGGACCTTGAACGCCGAGTCGAGCGTCACGTCGACCTTGGTGCCGTCGGTCTTCTGCACCGACACCGAGTAGGCCTTGCTCTGGTCGATCCCCTGCTCCTTGGCGGCGTCGGGCTCGTTCGGGTCAGGCTTCTCGTTCGCGTCCGGCTTCTCGTTCGGGTCGGCCGCCTCCGGCGTCTCCTTCTCGACCGACAGCACCTTGCCGCCGCCGACCGAGGCGAGCGCCGCCTGCCCGGCGCGGTCCGCGTCGGGGCCCGTCACGTTCTGCTGCTTCTCGTCCGCCTGGCCCGCGTCGGCCTGGTCCGCCGCGGGCGGCGAGGCCGCCGGCGCCGGGGTGGACGACCCGCCCTGCGCTCCCGCGAGTGCCGCGCCACCCAGGCCGAACGCGCCGAGGAGGCCGATTCCGGCCAGGATCTTCTTCATCTTGCCGCTCATGGGGACGGTTGACTCCTTTGGTTGTGGGATGGGGTCCCGTCGCCGCGACAAGCTAGGCACGCTGGATGAGCCGGCCATGAGCACGCATCTCATCGACGTCTCACATCGGCGCACTAGCGTCGCGCTCGGTGCCGATGCACGCTGCGCGGATCTTGATCGTCGAGGACGACGCGGACCTGGCCGCCGCGGTCGCCCTCGAGCTCTCGCACGCCGGGTACGACGTGCGCGTGGAGGGCGACGGGCCGGGCGCCCTGCGCGCCCAGCGCACATGGGATCCCGCGCTCGTGCTGCTCGACCTCGGGCTGCCCAGCATCGACGGCCTCGAGATCTGCGCGCAGCTTCGAGCGGCATCGAACGCGGCGATCATGGTCATCAGCGCGCGCGGCGCCGTGCAGCAGCGCGTCGGCGGGCTCGACGCCGGGGCGGACGACTACCTCGTCAAGCCGTTCTCGCTGCAGGAGCTGCACGCGCGCATGCGCGCCCTCCTGCGGCGCACGCAGATGGTCGATGCCGCGCGCCGGTTGCAGATCGGCGACGTGGTCCTCGACGCCGCCGCACGGACCGTCACGCGGGACGAGCGCCCCGTCGAGCTCACGCGGCGCGAGTTCGACCTCCTCGAGTACCTCCTGCGCAACCGCGGTCAGGTGCTGGACCGGGGCCGGATCCTCGAGGCCGTGTGGGGCACCGACTTCCTCGGCGGCTCCAACGTCATCGACGTCTACGTCGGGTACCTCCGCCGCAAGCTCGCGTCGCCTGGCGCACCGGACGTCATCGAGACGATCCGGGGCGTCGGCTACGCGGTGCGAAAGACAGCCTGAGCGCGGTGGGACTGCGCGCGCGCTTCGTGCTGCTCGCCGTCGGGCTCGTGCTCGCGGTCGGTGCGGTCGTGGGAGCGACCGCCTATGTGGCGCTGCGCCGGTCGCTGCACGCGCAGGCCGCGAGCCAGGCGGCGGGCCAGGCGACGCGCCTCGCGGCACTGGTCGATGTGCCGGGCCAGAGCGAGCAGGGGCAGAATCGCGTCGACCTCACCGACCGCTCGCTGTCGCGCGACTTCCCGGTCGCAGGGCTGCTCGTGGAGATCGACGGCCCCGACGACCGGGCGCTGCAGTCCGCGCCGCGCGGGCTCAGGCTCGCGCTTCCCGCGGCCGCGCGCAGGCGCTGCGGGACGCATGGAAGCTCGGCCGGGCGTCTCGAACGCCCGCGCGTCGCGTTCGCGTGCCGGAGCCTCGGCCGGCCGGCGGTCCGCCTCGGCTCCGTCGTGGTGGGCGCCCCGCTGCGCTCCGCCGACCGAGCGCTCGGGACGCTGCGACGCGCCCTCGTGCTCGGCCTGGCGTTCGGAACCCTGGCGGCGGCCATGGTCGCCCTCGCGCTCGCCCACCACGTGTTGCGGCACGCGCGTCACATCGCCTCGGCGGCGCGGTCGATCCGCGAGGGCGATCTCTCCAAGCGCATCGGGTACACCGGCGCGCGCGACGAGCTCGGAACGCTCGCCGGCGAGCTCGACGCGTGCTTCGCCGAGCTCCAGGAGGCGCTGCGTCGCCAACGCGACTTCATCGCCGACGCGTCGCACGAGCTCAAGACGCCCGTGGCGGCGATCCGCGCGCACGTCGAGTTGCTGCGCGGCTGGGCGGCCACGGATGCCGCGTCGCGCGGGCGCGCGCTCGAGGCGCTCGACCACGCCGCGCGACGCGCGGGGCGCCTCGTCGCCGACCTCCTGGTGCTGGCGGATCTCGATCGTCCGGAGACGGCGGCCCGTGCGCCGGTGGCGCTCGACCAGGTGGTGGTCGACGTGACGCGCGAGTGCGGGCCGCTGCGCGCCGACGTCACCGTGCGCGTCACGCGCCTCGACGAGGCGGTGGTCCTCGGCGACGCACTGCGACTGCAGCAGCTGCTGATCAACCTGCTCGACAACGCGCTGCGCGCCAGCCCGGCCGGAGGCGAGGTCCGCCTCGGCCTCACCCGCGGGAAGGGCGAGGCCACCGTCACGGTGGACGACGACGGCCCGGGCATCGCGCCGGAGCTGCTTCCGCACGTGTTCGACCGCTTCGTCAGCGCGGACCGGCGCGTGCGTCGTCACGGCGCGGGATCTGGACTCGGCCTTGCCATCGCGCTGGCCATCGCACGCGCCCATGGCGGCCGGCTGGAGGCGGCCAACGGCGCGTCCGGCGGGGCCGCGCTGCGTTTCACGGTGCCCGTGGCCGCCCCCTCATCGAACCTGCACCACCGTCTTACCGACGTCTCACGGCCTGCGCCTACGGTCGACGCCGACTCGCCAACCCCCCAAGGAGGAGGCAGGACATGACGTTGACCAAGCGGTACATCCCGGCGCTGGTCGCACTCGCCATCGCCGCGGCACTGGCATTCGCGGCGCTCGCCGCCACAGGAGGACCGGATGGCGCGCCGCCCGCGGGCGCGCAGACGTCGGCGAAGCCCCACGCCAAGACGAAGGGTCACACCAAGAGCCGCGCGGCGCACAGGCATTCGGCGGCCAAGCGCGCGCACGCGAAGCGCAGCCGCGTCGCTCAGGCCGCGGGCACGGAGACCCCGGGCAGCGAGAGCGCGACGGAGGCCCCGGAGACCGGCGCCGAGCAGTCGGGCGCCGAGCCGGCCGGCGAGCCGACGCCCGGGCATGAGGACCCGGCCGGTCAGGACGCCCAGCACGAGTGCCCGCCGGCCTGCGACACGGCCAACGGCGAGCTGCCCTGACCGCAGGCTTCCTCGCGCCGTCCCCGGCCCCCCAAGCGTGAGGAGGAGCAAGGCACGGGCGCCCGGCCGATCACGGCCGGGCGCCCCGCGCCGCGCTCGGAGGACCGGTCATCCCGCCACGGCGGTTGGGGTCATCGTGCCGGGCTCGCGGCGTGATCGTGACCGCAGGCGGGGCAGGTGCGGCCGCGGCAGGTGGCCCTCCGCCCACAGGGCGCCCAGAACGACGCGAGGGAGCTGCGTCGGGCGCGCGAAGAGCAGATAGCGCGGCTGCCAGCGCGGGTGGAACTTCGCGTTGAAGCGCATGAGCCGCTCGAGCTGGAACCAGCGGTCGCCCACGCGCAGGAGCCGGGCGGAGGCCCGCTCGAGCGCGCCCGCCGGCTCGCGCAGCCAGCGGCCGAACGCGGCGAAGTTCAGCGACAGCTCCTCGACGCCGCGCTCGCCGAGCAGCCGCGCCGCCTCGACGACGAGGAAGTCGCTCACGCCGTTGGGCGTGTCGCGGTCGCGGCGCATGAATGCGAGCGACACGGCGCTGCGTCCGTAGACGGGAACGAAGTGCAGGAAGGCGCGCGCGCGGCCTTCGGCGTCGCGCGCGATCACGACGGACGCGTCGCGCAGGAGGTCGTCGACGAGCGTGTCGTGGGCCATCGAGAAGCCGCGCTCCGC
>JAXDHC010000577.1:0-2880 GCA_034664705.1 Solirubrobacteraceae bacterium | reverse complement strand
CACCCCCGCAATTGACCCGCGCTTCCACCGCGTCTACGTTGGACTCGGTGCCAAAGGGAGGCCTATCCGCTGGCCCGGAAGGGGGGACCGCTCGACGCTCCATGCGTCTATGGGTGGCGCTCGTCCTCGCCGTCGCTGTCACCGCGGTCCTCGCAGGCGCCGCGGATGGCGGTGGACGCCCGCACGCCCACGCCTCCGCCGGCGACTCGCTCCAGCTCGTCGGCACTCCCCAGATCGACCGTACGGGGATCCTGCTCGCGGCCAAGTGGACCAGCATCACGGCATCGGGCGCCACCTGGGACACCGACGGCTGGCGCGGTGAGTTCAGCTGGAGCATCCCGTCGAGCATCCCTCCGGGCGGCGCACCCGCGAGCGTCACCGTCACGGCCACCGACAAGAACGGCGGCCGCTACAACGGCGTGATCGGCGCCACCGGAAATCTCTTCATCGAGGGTGGCCCCGCCGTGGCGGAGGCGCTCGCCGACAAGGTCGCCGGCCCGGCGACGAAGAGCGCCACCAAATCCTTCAGGCTTGTCCCCGGCTCCTACTGCGACACCTGCCCGATCTCCGTCACCGTCGGCATCCAGGACGGTCCGCGGATCACCTTCAACTACAAGGTCGTGCCGAAGCAGAAGCCCTGCCCGGGCAGACAGCGGATCACCCTCGCGCAGGCGAAGGGCCCGCTCGTCTGCAATACGAACGAGCCCGGCCCGGGCGAGAGCATCAAGCTCACTTCGCCCACACTCCGTCCCAAGGACAAGGAGGTCAAGGTCGACATCGGCAGCTCGGCCGGGACCCTGAGCGGCACCACGATCGTCGGCGAGGCCGAGGCCAAGCAATCCCGGGCGGAGAAGGTCGGAGAGGTCGTTGCCGCTTGCTACTTCATCGGATCGGCCGCGTTCGACTACCCGAAAGAGACGATCGGGCGGGCCCTCGACGAGCTGGTGGAAGCGGATCAGATCCACATGGAGGCCGCGGGTACGCCCCGGGGCAGGCTCCTGATCTGCATAGCGCTCGCGCGGAAGCTGGTGGAACCGGCAGGCAGCTCGGCCGCCGCCCACGCGGCCGCGCGCGGTTGCAACGCCAGGCGCATCGCCATCGTGCCGCAGGTCCGCCGGGGCCGGATCGTCGGTCTCAAGCCGGCCAAGGTCCAGCGGCCGTCTGGCTCCAGCGTCCGCTACAGCTGCGCCGCCGGCGCCGACGGGACCGCCGCGAAGCTCACCGTGCGGCGATCCCAGGGCCTTCGCAGTGCAATCGGCACGCGGCTCGACCTCGGCGTCGTGCGGGCTTCAAACGCTCCCGAGCGCCAGGCGACGCTCACCTTCAAGTTCCACTAGCCGGACGGCCGTCGCAAGGCTAAGGTCCCGGCTCATTCAAGGGGAACGGGAGCGCACGTGGCACAGATCGAATCGCAGGGGATCGCCGGAACCGTCGTCCATGCGGGCGATGACAATTGGGATGAGGCCAGGTCCGCCTGGAACCTCACCGCCGACCAGCATCCCGCTGCCGTCGTCTTCCCCGAGAGCCCGGATGACGTCGCCGCGGCCGTCGCCGCTGCCCGCGACGCCGGCCTCGGTGTCGCCGCTCAGGGCACCGGTCACGGCGCCGCCTCCCGGGAGTCCCTCGAGGGCACCGTCCTGCTCCGCATGGAGCGCTTCACCGGCGTGAACGTCGACCCGGACGCCCGTACCGGCCGCTTCGAGGCCGGCGCGATCTGGCGCGACGCCGCCAACGCCGCCGGCGAGCACGGCCTCGCCACCCTGTCGGGCTCCTCACCCGACGTCGGCGTGGCCGGCTACACCACCGGCGGCGGTTTCGGCTGGCTCGCCCGCCGCTATGGGCTCGCTTGCAACAGCGTCCGGTCCATGGACGTCGTCACCGCCGACGGCCAGCACCGGACCGTCGACGCGAACAACGACGCCGACCTGTTCTGGGCCCTGCGTGGCGGTGGTGGCAACTACGGCGTCGTCACGGCCATCGAGTTCGACCTCATCGAGCTCCCCGAGGTGTTCGCCGGCAGCGTCATCTATCCCGCCGACGACGGCGCCGGGGACATGTTCCAGGCCTGGCGCGAGTGGACGCAGACTGTGCCCGACGAGGTCACCTCGATCGCCCGCTTCCTCCGCCTCCCGCCCCTCCCGATGGTGCCGGAGCCCCTCCGCGATCGCCCGCTGCTCACGCTCGGCGCCTGCTACGCCGGCCCGGAGTCCGAGGGCGCCGACGTGGTCGCTCCGCTGCGCGGCCTCGGGGAACCCGTGATGGACCTCTTCCAGGCGATGCCGCCCGCGGGACTCGTCCAGATCCACATGGAGCCCGAGGAGCCCGTCCCCGGCCTGCTCTACACCACCTCCCTGCGCGAGGGCCCCGCTGAGGCCATCGACGCGTTCGTCGAGACCGCCGGTCCCGGCTCGGAGTCGCCGCTGCTCCTGGCTGAGCTGCGTCACGCCGGGGGAGCGTCGGGGTCCGCGCCGGACGGAGCCGGTGCCCGCTCGCACATCGAGGGCGAGTTCGTCTTCCTCGGCGTGGGCATGGTCATGGGCCCCGGCATGGCCGAGGCCGTGAACGGGCAGATCGATTCGATCTGCTCGGCGCTGGAGCCCTGGTCGACCGGTGGCTGCTATCTCAACTTCGCCGACCGCCCGACCGAGCTCGACAGGCTCTACGACAGCGACACGCTCTCGCGCCTGCGTCAGGTGAAGGAGCGGTACGACGCCGAGGGGGTGTTCTCAGGCGGCCACGCCCTTACGGTGGCGTGACGCGCGGGCGATGTCACAGGAGAACGTCGACAGGACCGCCGACTTCATCGCCGCCTACAACCGGCGCGACTTCGACGCCGCGGTCGAGCTCTTCCACCCCGAGGTCGAATGGGTGCTGCCCGCG
>JAXDHC010000576.1:0-3332 GCA_034664705.1 Solirubrobacteraceae bacterium | reverse complement strand
CGCGCCCCGGCGCCGCGGACCGACGCAGGGCTCGTGGACGCCGGCTCCGGCGGCGGCGCAGCGTCGACGGGGTCCGGGACGGCGACGACGGCCTCCGCCGCCGCTCGGACGTCCGCCTTGACGATGCGCCCTCGCGGTCCTGAGCCCGTCACGCCGGCGAGCTCGACGCCCAGCCGGACCGCCAGCCTTCGCGCCACCGGCGAGGCGGTGACGCCGTTCTGGCTGCGTCCGGGCGCCGGAGCGGCAGCGGCGGTCCGCGGCACGTCGGCGGCGCGTGGCGCCTCCGCGGTGTGCGGGACTGCCGCCGCCTGCGGTGGCGCCGGCCGGGCCACGGACTCCGCGATCGTCGCGATCGTGGCCCCCACGGGCACCGTCTCCCCGGCGGACACCGCGACGCGCAGCACGCCCGCGACGTCGGCCTCGTAGGTCATCGTCGCCTTGTCGGTCTCGATCTCCGCAATCTCCTGCCCGCGGGCGACCTGCGCCCCGTCCTCCACGAGCCAGGAGAGGATGGTGCCCTCCTCCATGGAGTCGGACAGGCGTGGCATCGGGATGTCAGGCATCTGGTGCTCCTCGAAGGGTCTCGGCCGGTGGACGACGCGGGCGTGCCGCGTCAGTAGGCGACGGTCCGGCGGACCGTGTCGGCGATGCGCTCTGCCGACGGCAGCCAGAGGTCCTCGAGCGGCGCGGCGTAGGCGATCGGCGCCTCGTCGCCGCCCACGATGGCGGCGGGCGCGTCGAGCGACTCGAAGCGCTCCGCCACCACGCGCGACACGAGGGTCGCGCCCCAGCTGCCGGCCGCTGACGCCTCCTGGGCGACCACGAGCCGGTTCGTGCGCTCCACGCTGGCGAAGACGGTCGCCTCGTCGAACGGGACGAGCGTGCGGGGGTCGATGACCTCCACGCTGATGTCCTCGGCCGCCAGCAGGTCCGCGGCCTCCACGGCGCGGTGGCGCATGAGCTGGGTCGCGACCAGCGTCACCGCGCTCCCCGGCCGCACGATCTCGGCCTTGCCGAGCTCCGCGGGCGGCGCGGAGTCCCTCAGCTCGCCCTTCACGTTGAAGAGGCTCTTGTGCTCGAAGTAGAGGACCGGGTCGGGGTCGCGGACCGCGGCGCGCAGAAGCGCGTAGGCATCGGCGGGCGTGGCGGGCACGACGATCTTCAGCCCCGGGTGGTTGAGGAACCAGTTCTCGACCGGCTGGGAGTGCTGCGCGCCGAAGCCGCTGCCGGCGCCGTTGGCGAGGCGGATGGTCACGGGCAGCGAGACCTGCCCGCCCGTCATGTAACGGTACTTCGCGAGCTGGTTGGCGATGCCGTCGAAGCAGACGGCCGCGAAGTCGGCGAACATGATCTCCGCCAGCGGGCGCAGGCCCATCGCCGCGGCCCCGATCGCCGTCCCGATGATCGCCTGCTCGCTGATCGGCGTGTCGCGAACGCGGCGGGCGCCGAAGCGCTCGTAGAGGCCCTCGGTCGCCTTGAACACGCCGCCGGCCGCGCCGACGTCCTCGCCGAAGAGGCAGACCGAGTCGTCGCTCTCCATCTCATCGGCCATCGCCCGCGTGATCGCCTCGCGGTACGTGATCGTCTCGCTCATGCGTAGACGTCCTCCAGCCGGGCCTCGGGAGCGGGAGCGTCCCACTCCTTCGCGCGCGCCAGGGCGTCGGCGACGCGCTGCTCGCACTCGGCGCGGAGGCCGTCGAGCTGCTCCCGCGCCACGCCGGCCTCGGCCAGCGTTCGCTCGAGCAGCAGGATCGGGTCGCGCTCGAGCCATGCCTCGAGCTCGCCCGCCGGGCGGTACGTGGCCGGGTCCGATCTCGAGTGGCCCTTGTGCCGGTAGGTCAGCGCCTCGATGAACGTCGGGCCATCCCCCGCCCGGGCGCGCCCGGCGGCCTCGAGCACGGTCCGGTGCACGACGGCGGCGTCGTTCCCGTCGATCTGCGCCTTGGCCATCGCGTAGGAGTCGGCGCGATCGACCAGGTTCTCGATGGGCGTCGTCGCGGCGATCGGCGAGTACTCGCCGTAGAGGTTGTTCTCGCACACGAAGATCACCGGCAGCCGCCAGATCGCAGCGAGGTTCATCGCCTCGTGGAACGCCCCGATGTTCGTGGAGCCGTCGCCGAAGAAGCAGAGGCTGACCTCGTCGGTCCCGCGGTACTGCGAGGCGAACGCGGTGCCGCAGGCGATCGGGAGATGGCCGCCGATCACCGCGAACGAGCCGAGCGCGCCGACGCCGACGTCCGTGAGGTGCATGGAGCCGCCCTTGCCCCCGCAGAGACCGTTCGCCTTGCCGAGGATCTCACCGAAGGAGCGGTCGAGCGGAGCGCCCTTGGCGAGCACCGCTCCATGGCCGCGGTAGGTGCAGGTCATCGTGTCGCCGTCGCGCAGCGCGCGACAGGCGCCGACCACCACTGCCTCCTGCCCCTGGCAGAGGTGCGTCGACCCGCGGACCAGGCCCTGGGCGAACATGCGGTGGCACTCATCCTCGAAGGAGCGGATCTCGTGCATCGCCCGCAGCCATTCCAGCTGCTCCTCGAGGGGGACGGGCGGCGGCGCCGCCGGCATGGCCGTGCTCAATGCTGGCTCCGATGGAATGAGGGGACTCCGAACTCACGGCACTTATTTCAAACCTTGAAATTGAGCGTGCCGTATACGAAATCTACCAGTGACCCGGCGCGTGGAGCAACCGCCACCGAGGCAACGGCGGCCGAGCGGGACGCTGCGCCGCTCGCGCTACCGCTGCTCGCCCGCCATGGGGCCGACGCCGTCGATGGCCTCGGTCACCGCCTGCGAGAGGCTCGCCAGGTACTCCGCCTGGTTCGCGTAGAGCCGCTCGGCCGGCCCGGCGACCGTGAACGCCGTGAGCGTGGGCTTCTCGAACGTGATCGGCATCGCGAGGCAGGCGATGCCGAGGCTGAACTCCTCGTCGTCCACGGCGTAGCCCCGTTCACGGACGCCCTCGAGCGCGAGACGCAGCTCCGCTTCCGTGGTGATCGTCTTCGGGGTCAGCGGCGCCAGCGGGTGCGTGGCGACGTACGCGTCGAGCGCGTCCTCGCCGATCCCGGCGAGCAGGCACTTGCCCGCCGCGCGCGCGTGCGCGTGCCCGTAGTAGCCCGTATGCGGGCTCGCCGCCTTCAACGGATGGCTGCCTTCGATGGAGGCGAGGACCATGACGTCGCCGTACCGCCACGTCGTGACGTAGACCGTCTCCTTCGTGCGCTCCGCGAGGCGGCGCAGCGGACCGAGCAGGTGCGGCGGCGGCGCGTTCTGGCGAAGGAACGCATCGGCGATGACGCCGAGCTTCGGACCGAGGTGGTAACGGCGGTCGAACTTGA